>JBBSES010000157.1:0-8830 GCA_038239465.1 Gemmatales bacterium | reverse complement strand
CATCGGAGACGGCTCGGGTCGATACGCAACCCCTTTGGGCTGGGTGGGTGGGGGGCACCGTGACCCAGGGTAGCCGCTGCGCGGCAACCCAGGGCTATGTCATGTAACCCCGTTGGGGTAAATACATCATGTCGCATTATCTGCGCAGCTCCTGCTCCGCCAGTATCAGGAAGTAGAAGCCATGTCCGCCGTCGCCGTTGTTGATCTTGAGGAGGAGCGTATTCTTGCCCTTCTTGAGCTTGACCTTAACGCTGTCCTCTTCCGGCACGGCGGCGCGCGTTTTCGTGCTGGTGTAGACCGCCTCGCCGTTGAGGAACAGCTTGGCGCCGTCGTCGGTGCCGAGGAGAATCGTCGCCTCCTGGTCGGCCGGCGATTCGATGTCGCGCGTGAGGTACGACGTCGATTGCGGCGCGTCGTCGCCGAGGAACTTTTGCAAGTCGATGTAGCCCGTGGGGTCGGGTTTGACGGTGCGCCACGCCACCTTGCCCGACTTGCCGCCGTCGTAGGTCGCCTTGAGGTCGATGGCCTTTTCCGGCGGGTGGACCTTGTCGAGATCTTGGCCATCGAAGGCGCCGGCGACGTGCCAGTAGTCCATGCCCAGCACCGGCGTCTTCAGCGAGAACAGGTAATCGACCATGTCGAGCAGGTCTTGCTCGCTCATGAAGGCGAGCAGGTTTTCCGGCATCAGCGACTTGGGATCCTTGCTGCGCCCCTCGATCTCCTTTTTATCGACCTTGGTGTCCTTGCCGTTGGCGTCGCGGAGCAGGACGTGCTGCGGCGTCTCCTCGATGATGAGGCCGCTGACCAGGCTGCCCGCCTTGGTCTCGATGACCCAGGTGACGTACTGATCGGCGATGGCCTTGCTCGGATACAGGATCGACTCGAACAGGTTTTCGCGGCTGGCCTTCTTGCCGATGACCGACAGGTCCGGCCCGATGGCGCCGCCGATGCCGCGTACCGTGTGGCACTTGACGCAGGCCATGTCGTTGCCGGCGCTGGCGGCGAGCAGCTTCTTGCCGCGTTCGAGGTTGCCCTGCTTCTTCACGAGCGTGGCGATGTCGGGCAATTTCTTCGGGTCGATCTTGCCGACGGGGAAGGCGATCATCGCCTTGTTGCGCAGGTCGGGGAAGGGGGAATTATGGAGCAATCGGGCGACCGGCAGGCGCAGGTCGTCGGGCAGTTCCTTCTTGGCGTTGATCTCCAAAATCCAGACGGTGCCGGGGCGGGTGCCGGCGAGGGCGCCGGCGGCGGCGAGCTTGGCCGGCATCTCTTGCTGCTTGTCGAGCAGCAGGGTTTGCAGCGCTTTGAGAGCGGGCGCCGCCGTCGGTCCCTTGGGGTTCGAGGCGGCCTGCTTGCCGAGCGCCTTAACCGCATCGTCGCGCGTCGCCGCTTCCTTGAGAAGTTTTTCCAGGGCGACCACGGCGTCGGCCGAAGGTAAGGCGCCGAGCGTCTGAATGGCGATGGCGCGCACCGCCGCTTTTTCGGTGCCGTCCTCGGCCACGATGAAAACGGAGGCGACGGCGTCGGTCTTCTCCGCGGCGGCGATGAGGGCCAACGCCGTCGAGCGAGACTCGCCCTTGTTCATCAGTTTGGCAACGACTTCGCCCAATTCCTTGCTGGTCCGCAATCCCTTCCACTTGGCGGGGAGGTACAACTTCATGTTCTCGACGATGCGCTCGCGCACGTCGGCCGGCGCGTCGGTCGCCAATGCCTTGAGCAACGCCATGCCGGCGCTGTCCTCACCCGAGGCGAGAATATCGACAATCTGGGCGCGCTGGCCGCTGGGGAGCTTGGCGTCGGCGAGGCGTTTTTCCAGCTGGGGCAGCATGACGGGTGGCCGCAGTTCCCAGACGAGATTGGCGACCGCCTCGTTCCAGTCGGGAAATTGCTTGTCGAAGTCGGCGAGGAGGATATCGCGCCGCGCCTTGTCGTGATGGCCCACCGCGATGCCGACGGCGTTCAGGTAGAAGCGGTCCTTGCCGTCGTATTTTTTGGCCAGCTGATAGATGAGGTCTTTAGCCTTGGCGGCATCCACGTCGCGCAGGAGAAGCAAAGCTTCGCGGTGAACGGCGGCCGATTCGTCGTTGATCAGTTTATTCGTCAACAGCTTATCCAGGTCGGCGGGGCTTTGATTGAACTGGTCTTTCATCAACCGCAATGCCAAGGTGCGGTAGCGCGGATCGGGATCGAGGAAACAACCGAGCATGAAGGCGTTTAGTTTTGGATCCCTGGCTTGTCCCGCGCTACGGACGACTGACACCAGTTGCCACAGAGCACGGGCGCGGAGGACCGGGTCATCCTGCTGCTGGCGCGACGCCGCCGGTTCGAGGATGTTGCGCGCGTCTTCGACTTTCATGGCGTGAAGCTTGGCGATGGCCATCTGCCGTACGGATAGTGCGGGCGATGCCAGCGCGGCCGTTATACCTTCTTTGCTTTCGAGATCGACCTTCGGATTCTTGACCGCGTGTCCCTTGGGCGCCACGCGGAAGATGCGGCCGCGCGTCCAATCGCCCATGCCGTGGCCGCCGACGCCGGGATCGTACCAGTCGGCCACGTAGACGCTGCCATCCGGCCCGACGCACACGTCCGAAGGGCGGAACCAGTTGTCCTTGCTTTCGAGCATGTCTTCGCGGTCCACGTCGTAGCTGGCGCCGTTGGCTTTCAGGTGATAACAGCGCAAATGGCGCGGGCCGGCGTCGGTGTGCAGCAGCTGGCCGCGATACTTCTCCGGCAGCAACTTGCCTTCGTAGACGCAGATGCCGGTGGGCGAACCGAAGCCGGTGCGCAGGATCTTGGGCACGACGCCGGGCTGCTCTTCGTGCCAGTGAGTTTGGCCGGGGCCGCGCGGGTGGTAGCCGTAGTTGCCGCCGGGCATGACGTGGCAGATGCGCGTCTGCTGGTTGCCGTCGTCGTCGTTGTCGGAGAGGAAGACGGTACCGAAGCTATCGACGCAGCCTTCGTAGTTGTTGCGGAAGTTGTGGGCGATCAGTTCGACGCCGGTGCCGTCGGGGTTGCAGCGCCAGATGGTCCCGGCGCGGCAATCGGTGCCGTTGCTCTTGAAGACCGGCCCCTTCTTGTCGGTGCTTTGCAGGCCGTTGACGCCGCCGTCGCCGACGGTGAAGTAGAGCTTTCCGTCGGGTCCGAAGTGGATGCCGTGGACGCCGTGATCGTGGTTGACGCCGCCGAAGCCGGTGAGCAGCTTCGTCGGCGGCCCGTCGGCCTTGCCCTTGCCTTCCTTATCGTCGAAAACGAGAATGTTCGGCGACTGGCAGACGTAGACCTTATAGCCCGGTCCCACGGGATCTTTGGCGACGGCGATGCCCAGCGGCGATTTTAATTCCTTGCCCTGGTAGAAGACCGTGCCCTTGTCGGCTTTGCCCTCTCCCTTGGCGTCATCGAGGATGACGATGCGATCGCCTTCGGGACGCAGCGGCGGGTTGGCCTTGGCGCGATAGTTCACCGCTTCGCACACCCAGACGCGGCCGAGGTGATCGACATCCATGCTTGTGGGATTGACGAACAACGGCTCGGCGGCCCAGAGCGTCACCTCCAGCCCGTCGCTGACCTTGGTGAAGGTACTGACGGCCTTGTCGGGCGGCACTTGCGCGGTGAGGGAGGAGCCGAGAAGCAGCAAGATGCCGACGAAGAGGATACGGCAAAGTCTCATGGGGGGAGGTCCGTGGTCAGTTGTCAGTGGTCAGTAGTTCGTAGATAGTATAGAGCGGCACCGCAGGCGACTCCAGCGACAAAAGAGGTCCGATCCGTCTACGTTTCGCGTCCCCGTTTTCGCGGCGAGGGGAGCGATTTCTTGACCCCTTCATGCGTACGCTGTAAGATTCCACACTCCTGGCTCCAGGGTCATGGGGAGAGGTGCCGGAGCGGCCGATCGGGCCGGTCTCGAAAACCGGTGTGGGAGAAATCCTACCGAGGGTTCGAATCCCTCCCTCTCCGCTTTTTTCACATCGGCCCACCGCAATTCAAGGCCGCCTTCATCGCAACCCTGCAACGGTCGGCGACACGTCAATTGACATAGTGGCCGAACCGCCCCGAACTATTTCGAAAAAAAGCTGGACATGGTTACCGGACAAGTGTTCGATATATCGAACATGCGTTCGGTGTCAGCGAGGGCGCGATGGACGATCTGAACCTGGGGGCCGAGTTGCGGGGGTTGCGCGAGAAGCGCAAATTGTCGCTGCGCGAACTCGGGCGCCGCACCGGCATCTCGGTCAGTTTCCTGTCGTCGCTGGAGGCGGGACACAACAACGTGTCCATCGCGCGGCTGAAGAAGCTGCTCGACGGGCTAGGCACGACGCTTGGCGAATTCTTCGGCCGCGAGGGTAGCCGGCCCGCGAAGGTCGTCTACCGCAAGGAGGAACTGGCGGAGATCGCCGGATCGGCCGAAGGAATATCGTTCAAAGAGGTGGCCGGGGGCCGGCCGGCGCGGGCGCTGCAACTGCTGGTGGAACGTTACGAACCGGGGGCCGACACGGGGCCGGAAGGATACCGCCACGAGGCCGAGGAAGCCGGGGTCGTACTCAAGGGCACCCTGGAGCTGACCGTGGATGGCCACACGCACCGGCTTCGGGCGGGCGACGCTTACTATTTCGACAGCCGGCTGCCGCATCGCTTTCGCAACGTGGGCAAAACGGCGGTGGAGGCGATTTCGGTCAATACGCCGCCGAGCTTTTAGAACTGGGGAGACTGCATGACAACCATCGTCGCACCCGTCAATAAGACCGCTTCGGCGGCCAAGGCGCTCAACCTTATCGGCGGCCGGTGGACGGCCGGCCGCGGCGAGACGACGCGGGCCATCGCCAATCCGGCGGACACGGCCGAGATCATCGCCGCGGTGCGCGAAGCCGCGCCGGAGCAGGTGGACGAGGCCTGCGCCGCCGCCGCGCGGGCCTTCGCCGCCTGGCGGGCTACGCCGCCGCCGGCTCGCGCGCGTGTGCTGGTAATATTTCGCGCGCTGCTCGTAACCAACTTCCAGGAGTTGACGGAGAACATCGTCCGCGAGAACGGCAAGCTGCTGAGCGAGGCGCGCGGCTCGCTGCGCCGCGGCATCGACGCGGTGGAATTCGCCTGCGGGATTCCCTCGCAGCTGATGGGCCAGAGGTTGTCCGGCGTTTCGCGCGACGTGGACAGTTACGCGATCCGCGAGCCCGTCGGTGTGGTGGCCGGCATTCCGCCGTTCAATTTTCCGGCGATGATCCCGTTGTGGATGATGCCGCTCGCCGTCGCCTGCGGTAATGCTTTCGTCCTCAAGCCCGCGGAAAAAGCGCCGCTGACCGGCACGCGCCTGGTCGAACTATTCGCTGAGGCCGGCTTACCTCCCGGCATCGTCGGCGTGGTGCAGGGCGGCAAGGAAGTGAGCGAGCGCTTGATCGCGCACCCAGCCGTTCAAGCGGTGTCGTTCGTCGGTTCCTCGGCGGTGGCGGAATCGGTTTACCGAACCGCGGCGGCGCACGGCAAGCGAGTGCAGGCACTGGGCGGCGCCAAGAACCACCTGATCGTGCTGCCCGACGCCGACCTGGCTCGCAGCCTTCCGGCGCTGATCGGGTCCTGCTTCGGCTGCGCGGGCCAGCGCTGCCTGGCGGGCAGCGTCATCGTGGCGGTGGGCGACCGAAGCCGGCAAGACGCCGTGGCCGACGCCGTCGTCCGGGCGGCCGCCGCGCTCAAGCTGGGCAATGGCTTCGACGAGTCGGCCACGCTTTGCCCCGTCGTCAACCCGGAGCAGCAGCGGCGCATCGTGGAGGCGATCGATCGCGGCGTCGCCGAGGGTGCCCGATTGCGGTTGGACGGCCGAGGTGCCAAGCATCTCGACTGGCCGCGCGGCTGCTTCGTCGGGCCGACGGTCTTCGACGACGTGACGCCGGAGATGCATGTCGGCCGCGAGGAAATTTTCGGCCCCGTCGCCCCGCTGATGCGCGCCGCCGACCTCGACGAAGCCATCGACCTGGCCAACCGCAGCCGCTACGGCAATTCGGTGTCGCTCTTCACGCAGTCGGGCGCGGCGGCGCGCGCGTTCCGCGAGCGCATTCAGGCCGGCATGTCGGGCATCAACCTCGGCGTGCCGGCGCCGATGGCCTTCTTCTCGTTCGTCGGCTGGAAGCAATCATTCTTCGGTGATCTGCATGCCCACGGTCCGGACGCCGTCGCGTTTTATACGCGGCAAAAGGTCGTCACCGAGCGCTGGTTCGGGGCGGAAGCGCCGCGGGATGGATGGGTCTAGCCCGCGCGACTTGTTGTACTCCTTACATTTGGCAGCTTGACAAAGGAACCCTCCCATGCAATCGCTTTTTCGCCTCCTGGTCAGCGCCGCCCTCGTGCCGGCGGCCTTCATGGCCCTCGCCGCGGAGCCCATCAAGTCCGGCCCGCTGGCCGGCTTGCCGAGCAAGGCCGGCGCTCACATCGAGAAGATCAAGGCCCTGGACGACAATCAGTGGCTCAACCTGGGCGCGCCCGCTGCCGACCCGAAATGGGGAAAGGCACGCGGTCGGTCGTGGTCGTGCAAGATGCCGCTGGCCGCGGACCTGCGCGGCGCCTTCCTCTTCGGCGAGGGTGTACACGGGTACGTCAAGCCGGACGGCCGCTTCATGGACGACCTGTGGTTCTACGATCTGAATGGCCACCGCTGGATTTGCTGTTATCCCGGCCTTGACGCCAAGAAACTCGATTTCAAGATCAATGACGACGGCATCGAGACGACCACCGACGGTAAACCGGTGCCGATCGCCAGCCAGGTCCACGCCTATGAGATGGTCACGTACGACCCCGGCGCGCGCAAGTTCATGTCCATGCCCTGCGGCGGAGGCTACTACGCGGCCTACAACGAGAAGCGCAAGGAACTGCTCAAGGACCGCACGCCGCCGAAGGTCAAGGGACTTAGCCCGTGGACGTTCGACGCGAGTTTGGGCGAATGGAACCGGCAGCCCACGCGAACCGCGAGCCCACCTAGCGGCTTCGGCGACGTCCTCGTCTACGTGCCGACCAAGAAGCAGGTCTTCTTCCGCCACGGTGAGGAGGTATGGTTCTACGACCCCGCCATGAACGAGTGGAACCAGGCCAAGGTGAAAGGCCCCAAGCCGCCCTTCGGTATCGATCCCACCGCCTGCTACGACGCCAAGCGCGACCGCATCTATATTGGCGGCGGCAACTACCCCGCCGCGCCCAAGGACACCAACGCCCTGTGGATTTATGACCTGAAGACCGATGCGTGGGTCGATCCGCAGCCCAAGGGCTCGCCGGGCGGCTCCACCTCCTTCGCCACCGCCTATGCTCTGATGGCCTACGACAGCGCCAACGACGTGGTGGTGCTGATCCGGTACTCCGCGTCGAAGGAACACCTCGGCGTGTTCATCTACGACCCCGTGACCAACGCCTGGTCGGACGGCCCCGTTTCTCCGGTCAAGGCGACGGGCCGGTCCATGAATGGCTTCTACGACCCGGAATTGAACGCGCACTTCATCCACGGCGCCGGCGACAGTGTCGACGACGGCACGGTCTGGGTTTATCGCCACAAGAAACCCAAGCAATAAAGGACTCCCATGGATACTCGCGAGCAATATGCACGCTACGTATTGCCGGTGGTGGCCCAGGGGGTCGAGCCGATCGTCGTGGCCCGCGCCGAGGGGCGGACGCTGACCGACGTCGATGGCAAGACGTATCTCGACGGCTTCTCCGGCATCTCCGTGGTCAACGCCGGCCACAATCATCCGCGCGTCCTGGGGGCGGCGCGCGAACAGATGGAGCAACTCGTGCACTGCTGCAGCTACGTCTATCACGTGCCGGTCGTCGGTCAACTGGCCCAGAAGCTGGCCGAGATAATGCCGGGCGATCTCGCCAAGAGCTTCTTCGGCAACTCGGGAGCGGAGGCTAACGAGGGTGCCATGCGCCTCGCCAAGCAGGCGACGGGCAAGCGCGAGGTCGTTGCTCTCACCTTCGGCTTCCACGGCCGCACCATCGGCACGCTATCGATCACCGGCAACAGCGCTCGCAAGCGCAACAACGGTCCCTACCTATCGGGGGTCGCCTTCGGGCCGGCGCCTTACTGTTACCGCTGCCCGCTGGGGCTGAAATACCCGTCCTGCGAGGTTGCCTGCGCTCAAGCACTGAAGGAGGTTATTCGCCTACAGACCGCGGGCGACGTGGCGGCGTTCGTCGTCGAGCCGCTTCTCGGCGAGGGCGGCATCCTGGCGCCGCCGCCCGAGTATCTGTCGATCGCGGCGCAAATCTTCCACGACGACGGCGCTTTGCTGATCGTCGATGAAGTGCAATCGGGGTTCGGCCGTAGTGGCAAGATGTTCGCCGTCGAGCATTCGCCCGACGTGGTGCCGGACGTGATGACGATGGCCAAAGGCATCGCTAGCGGCTTCCCTCTCGGAGCGTTCACCGCGCGCGACGCGATTGCCGGCGCCATGAAGCCGGGCGACCACCTCTCCACGTTTGGCGGCAACCCCATCGCCTGCGCGGCGGCGTTGGCCAACATCGCCGTCATCGAGGAAGAGGGGTTGATCGACAACGCCGCGCGGCGCGGGGCGGAGTTCGTGGCGCGGTTCCAGCGCTTCCAGGAGCGGTGTCGCATTCTCGGCGACGTTCGCGGCCGAGGCCTGATGATCGGCCTCGAACTGGTGCGCGACCGCAAGACCAAGGAGCCGGCCCCGACCGAGGCGAAGGCCGTCCGCGCGGCCCTGCGCGAGCGCGGCGTGTTAGTCGGCATCGGCGGGTCGTTCGGCAACGTGGTTCGCTTGCAGCCGCCGCTGTCGATCACGGTGGACGAATGCGCTCGGCTGGCGGACGAGACGGAGCGGGCGTTGATGGAGTTGAGCTT
>JBBSES010000156.1:0-8846 GCA_038239465.1 Gemmatales bacterium | reverse complement strand
GCCCCCCCCGCCCGTTCCCAGAACCCGGGGGGCCGCGCGACCGCGCGCCCCACCCTACGTGGTTCGCCACCCTATTTTCAGCGCGGCGACCCTAACCGGGGACGGTCAACCGCGCGGCGAGCGCGTCGGCTACGGCCTGGTAAGCTGTTCGCGCTGGGCCGGATGGCAGCGGACTGCCGGGCGACATCGGCCAATCGCGCAGTTCCGGCCGGCGCGGAATCGGCGGTTCGATGAGCAAGTGGCCATGCGCGCGGCGCAGTTCCGCGAGCATGTGCCCCTGCAATTCGTCGCCTTCGTCGTATGCGGGCAGCAGCAGGCCGACGAATTCGAGGCGCGGGTTGATCGCCTGCGCGGCGAGGACCGCGCGGGTGGCGGTCGGCATCGTGCGCAGGGCCAGCAGTTCGGCCTGGGTCGTCAGGAGCAAACCGTCGGCGTGGGCCAGGACTTCGAGAGAGGCCGGGTCGGTGAGCGAAGGGCAGTCGATGACGGCGAGGTCGCCCGTCAGCGGCGCGCGGTCGCGGCTGCCCGCCTGGCCGACGAGGCGGACGTTGGCCCAAGGACAAACGCCATCTGCCCCGGCGGCGACCAGGCTGGCGGCCTGCACCGGCTCGGCGTCGATCAGGGTGACGCGCCGGCCGCTCTGGCCCCAGCACCAGGCCAGGGCGAGCGCGGTCGTGGTGCGGCCGGTGCCGCCTTTGTGGCTGCCGACGGCGAGGACGTACGGGCCGCGGCGCGTACTCAGGTCATTCCCAGTGGAAGCGATCAAAGACGTCATGGGTGGTATCCGGTAAGGGCGTGGGCGCGGCCGGCGGCTGGCTGTCGCGGGCCGGAGGATCGTCGGGGTCGTGCCAATCGAAAGCGTCCGTGAGCGGACTGGCTGGCGTGGTCGGTGGCGGCGCCGAAGCGGCGTCGGCGGCGTCCCAATCGACATCGGCGAGAGTCATGGGCCGGACGAAGGGAACCGAGGGCGGAGCGGGCGGCGCCGGCGCGGCGGGCGGCGCGAAGACGCGGTTGACCGGCGGCGCGGCGGCTGGCTCGTCGTTGTCGCCCCAGTCGAAGTCGTCGAACGCGGCTTCGGCGTCGGCGTTTCGCGGGGGCCTCTGGCGCAACGAACCCAGCGACGCGAGGGCATCTTGCAAGCGGGCCCGCTCGCGCCGCAGGGCTTCGTGATCGGAGGGACCGGGCATGGGTCGGGAACTCCTGGGCATCGTTACTCGTCGAGGGAACGCACCGCGACGCGGCAGCCGTCCGCCGTGCGGACGAGGGAGGCGTGGCGCTGCCCGTCGGCCGCGAAGGCGCGAAACGTAAATGGAGACGAAGACCATTTTAGGGAAGGAAGCAACGTACCGTCTCGATTCCAGCGAACGATGCCGCCGTCGCCGCGCAAGCCGCTCAGAGGGCCATTCCCCTCGGGCGGGACGGCCAACGTGCACAGGTCTTCGACCGCCGCCAGGGGCAGGGCAACGATGCGCTCGGCGTCGATGCGATAGGCATGGAAGCCATCGTTGACCAACAGCAGGGCGTACGCGCCAGCGTCCCAACGCCCCAGCTGCCAGCACAGACCGGGCAGCGGTATCGAGGCGGCCCGGTTTCCAAAGGCATCAATGATGGAGAGGCGCGGATGCAGCGGTCCCTCGGAGCAAAGCAGACGGCCATCGGCGAGGCGTAGCAACGCCGGACGCAAACCGCCGGCGCGGATCGGCAAGCGCCAGAGCAGTTCCGACTCGCGGGTATCGCTCAGTTGGAATTCGTTGACCTCGTCGGCGCGGACCAGGGCGACGCGCGGCGGCCCATTACCCACGGGAGTCGCCAGGGCTTCGATGTTTCCCAGCACCACCAGCCGTTCTACCGGGGAACCGGCTCCGGCCCAGCGATGCAGCTTGCCGCCCCGCGCCAGCCACAAGTCGCTATTGGGGGCTTGCTCGGCACAGCGGATGCCGGACAAGGCAATCGGTTCGAGCGGCGCGCCGTCGGCGGCGCAGCGGCACAGACCACGGGGGGCAACGGCCACGAAGCCAGTGCCGACGGCGAACAGAGCGAAGGCGGCGGCGTCGGGGCCGCTGATCCGCACCCGCGCCACGCGGCCGGCGGCTTGCGGCGTGGTCCGGCCAACCTTGCGCAGCTTTTCGATCAGTTCCGCCGTCGGCAGGCGCCGCGTGAATTCCTTGTCCAGGAGGGCGGCGACCAGGGCCGGCCAGGGACGCGGCAACGAGCGGTCGATCGCTGGCGGTTCGCGCAGATGTTGATAAGCAAGGCGCTCGGCAGTGCCCTCGAAGGGAAGTCGGCCATGCAACAGTTCGTAGAGGATGACGCCCAGGGCATACAGGTCGGTGGCCGGGGAAAAGGCGCCCTCGAACTGCTCGGGCGCCATGTAGGCGGGCGAGCCGGACAGCGCCCGCAGCGCGCCGTCGTTGGTATCGCGGGCGCGCTGCAGAGCGCGAACGAGGCCGAAATCGGCGAGCTTCAAGGGGGCGCCGCCGCCGAAGAGGCCGTCGTCGCGGCGCGTGAACAGGATGTTCTCGGGCTTTAAATCGCGGTGAACGAGGCCGAGGCGGTGTGCCTCAGCAAGTCCTTCGGCGATATGCAGGGCAAGGACGGCGGCCCGGGCCGGCGGGCATGTGGCCTTTTCGCGGCGTGCCTCGCTCATGGCGGCGCGCAGGTTGCCGCCGGCGCAGTATTCGAGGATGAGATAGCGAATGCCACTGGAGGCTTCCATGAGGTTGATGACGCGCACGAAGCGTTCGTGCGTCAGGCGAAACATGGCGTTCAGTTCGCGGAAGAAGCCGCGGCCATCGCCGACGCCGCTGTCGAAACGCTTGACGGCCACGGTCTGGCGGGTCACGCGGTCGCGCGCCTGCCAAACCGTGGCATAAGCGCCGCGGCCGAGATAGCCGATGAGTTCATAGCGCTCGCCGAGATCGCGGCCGATGACGCGCAACAGGCGCGCGACATCCTCGGGATCGGGAACGATAAGGCCAGTGAAGACCTCGTCGCTGCCGACATCGAGCGGCGTCGCTGGCGGACTGAGTGCGGCCATGGGGACTCGCGAAACGGCAAGCCAAGGTTTAGAAACCCATTTCGTAGAGCTTGGCAATCTTTTGTTTGCGCCGCGGCCCCGCGGTTTGCAGCAGGCGATCGCTGAGGAGACGCTTGCCGTGGCGTTGGTTGACGCGCGCCAAATAGCCGTGCAGCCAGGTTTCCTCCCAGGAAAATTTGGGACGCGGCGCGAAGCTGAAGGCGAACTGCCGGCGCCCCGCCGAACCTCCCCACGAGGAATGCCACAGGCGATGGTCGAAGGCGATCACGTCGCCGGGAATCGAGGCCAAAGGTGTGCGGCCCGGTACGTTGGGGTCGTTCATATCGAGCGTCTTGCGGACGAAGAACAGGTCGTGAAGTTGCTCGAAGAAGGGAACGTGGTGGCTGCCGGGCAGGACGCTCAGGCAGCCGTGGCCTTCGTTCACGGGGTCGCAGTAGAAGGACAGTTTGAGCAGCGCTGGTCCGTTGGCGCCGCCGCCGTCGATGTGCCAGGGAGTATGGCCGACATACAGGTTGCCGTCGTTGCTGCCGGTGAAGAGATTGTCGGCGCCGAGCAGGCCGTCGGCCATCGCCAGCAACCGTTCGTCGTCGAGCAACGGGCAGAAGACGTCCGGCGCCTCATCGAAGAGCGGCGTGATCCGCTCGCCGCGCTGGCCGGCGAAGTCGCCGCCGCCGCGCTTGCGGCGCAGCGTTTCTTCCAGCGCGGCGCCGTAGCGCGCGACCTCCTCCGGGTCGAAGGCCTGGCGAAAGACCACGTAGCCAAAGGCGGCGAAGTGGCGGCGGTGGTCGTCGGTCACGTTCATGGGTGTCTCCGTGTAGGCGAAACGGCAAGCCGTGGCGGCGTTACCCGCGCAGCGTGCCTAACTCGGCGACGATCTCCTCGTGCGTCTTGCCGTTCTCCACCCAGGCTTCCACCGGGGCGAGGCGTTCTTTTAACCCCACGATGAAACGGCTGGTGTCGCCGCCGCGCATGGGGCAAGCCGTCTGCACGCCGTCGAGGTCTTCGCCGGTGATATGGGAGAAGAAGCCGCCGAGGATGCCGGCGACCATGGCGTCGGCGGGGCGTTCGGCCTGCTTGACCAGGCTGGCCATGATCGCCTCGCGCAGTTCGATGAGGATCAAGCCCTGATGCTGTTGCGACCAGTCGAGCGTCAGCTTGCCGAAGCCGTTGTGGCTGAACGCCTCAACCAAGCAGGCGTTGAACATCGACATTTGGAAGTCGCGCAACGGCTGGCCGTAGTACTCGGACATCTCCTTGTCGAAGCGTTTGCCGAAGAGGACGCCCCACTTGCGGCCGCAGCTTTTGAAGACGGTCTCGGCGGCGGGGCCGCATTCATCGACGATGGCGCGGCGCAGGCCGAGCAAGAAGTCGGCGGTCAGGGCGATCATGCGCGTGCCGGCGCGGTTGCGCGTCACGCCGCTGGGCACGTCGGTGGCGCAGTAGCCGCCTTCCTCGTAGAAGTTGGCGCGGGGCAGAAAGTCGCCGGGCAGCATGGCGACGCCGGGAGCGATATCGGCGATGGTCGGCATGGGAATCTCCGCGGGAGGATGAATAACCACAGAGGCACGGAGAACACAGAGAATACAAAAATAAAATATAGACGACTACGGCATGCTGTCGTTATGAGATGTCTAACCCTTTTTATTCATTGTCTTCTCTGTGTTGTCTGTGTCTCCGTGGTTCATTATCTTAATTAAACAGCCGGCTTGTACGGTTCGGGGAAGTCGCTCATGACTTCGATGGTCTTTTTCAAGTGCGGCTGCAGCAGGGCGAAGGCGTCGGCCGGCAGCTTCTGCTTGCAGGCGTCGTGCATGAAGGTGTAGGTGTCGCGCGCGAATTGCGGCGTCATGCCGACCGAGGCGATGATGGTACGGAACCAGAAGAGCAGCTTGTCCGCCGCCATGTCGAGATCGTCCATCACCATGCCCTGCGCGTTGTAGCGCAGGACTAGCTGAATGTCGCGGATGGCTTTGTCCCAGGCGCGGTCGTGCAGGTTCTGGAAGTTCGTATAGCGGCGCTTCATCTGCTCGACGACGGCCTGCACGATCTCCATTTCCTTTTGCTCGACCTGGCTCGCGGCCTGCAAGCGCTTGGGAACGGAGGTGGTATAGGCGAGAACTTCTTCCTGCTCCTCGCGGGTGAGGTAGCGGCTATCGCTATTGTTCAGCGTTTTCATCATCTTGGAGTACATGGAGATGCCCTGTGGTTAGCGTTAGGACGGAACGCTTCTTTGAAGCGTCGCTAAACGGTCGTTAGTCCCAGTTGAATTCCGACATCACGGTCTCGAAGGTCAGCGGGCTGACCACGTTCCCCTCGCGGCTGGCGGCGCGCGGCTGGTTGCGCCAGTTGATACCGGCGAAGAAGACGGAAACGGTCTGGCCGCCGACCGGCACGGCGTCGGCGCCCTCGGACGAAGGCGCCGCCTGGACTTCGTTGCGCCAGTTGATGGCGGCGAAGAATTGCGCTACGCTGGCCGAGGCAGGAACGGCAGCGACGGCTTTCGGCGCCGGCGGGCTGTCGAAGCCGCCCATCAGGTCGCCGAGCAGCGATTGAATGGCGCCGGTCTCGGGCAGGCCCGAAAGCGAAGGGCCGTTGGCGTGGTTGTTGCCTGGCATGGGTTCTCCTCCGTCAAGCCTGAACGGCGCCGTGAAGCTTGTTCATGATGTCCTTCGAGGTGGCGCCTTCGTTGCGCCAGAAAGCGGCGGCGTTGACGCGCTTCTCGGTCGAGATGAGGAACTTGCAGTAGTCCTCGCCCATCGAGTAGCACTGGATTTCGATGCACGCCAACATGCGCTTGGCCAGCACGCTGAAGACGGCGGCGAACAGGCCGGCGTAGAAGTAGCAGACGACCTTGCCCACGTCGCCGAGCGTCTTGGCGACGGCCGACTCGAACAGGTCGATGAAGATCAAGCCCTGCTTGCCCTGGCGAAAGTCGAAGCGCCAACCGCCCCAGCCTTCGATTTGCAAGGGCCACCACCAGGTTTCGAGCATCATGCCCATGACCATCTTGTTCATGGCGACCTCGAACTCGGCCTGCACGCGACCGGAGAACGATTTCATGTCCTCCATGCCCCACTCGTAGCCGCACTTGTACATGATCTCGCCGGCCGCGTCGCCCACTTCCTCTTCGAGGCTGCCGAGCATGGCGAGGACGAAATCCTCCGAGACGCGAATGAGCCGCTGGCCGTAGACGTTCTGCAGGGTGCCGGCCTTGGCGTCGTGCCGGTAGAACATGTCGTCGGTGTAGTGGTTGTGCTTGAAGATCTGCACGCCTTGCCCGATCGGGATCTTGTCGCGGGCGACCGTGCCCGCGTCGGGCGGCGACGCCTGGGTGCGTAGAAACGACAGCGCCTGGTTGTTCGGCCCCTCGTTCCAGATGAGGGTCAGACGCTTATCGACGGGCTTCTCGACGACGGCGGACATGGATGGTTATCCTCTCGAAAACGGGGCGCGAAACGTAAACGACTCCGGCTCCCTTCCCCATTTAGGGGAAGGGCTGGGGGTGGGGTTGAATAGCGTAAAACCCCGCCCCCCGGCCCCCTCCCCTAAACGGAGAGGGGGAGAAAAACAGGCGGCGTCACGACGCGCTCTCGCGCAGGTTCGCCACTTCCACGTGCAACGACTTCAACTCCTCCAGCCGCGAGCGCGTGATGATCTTCCCTTTGGCGATCAGCACGGCACCGTTGATCGGATGGAGGATATTGGTCTGGGCGCGCGTTCCGAGCAGGGTCATCAAATCCTCGGCGCGCTCGATGTACATGCCTTCGGGCAATTCGACGACGACGCCCTCGCCGAGGACGCGCGCCTGGCAGGCGAGACGGCTGTCGGAGCCGGCGCCGGTGATGCGGCACAGGGTGCGCGTCTCGCGCTGCGTGGGCGGCGTCAGCATCTCCTTGCCGCGCTTGATGTGGACGTGGCAGGTGGCGCAGATGCCCTTGCCGCCGCAGGCCATCAAGACGCTGAGGTTCTTGGCCAGGAGCGCCTGCAGGATGTCGCTCTGGGTCGGCACCTGGACCGACTCGTTGATCGGGTCGAAGCGAAGGGTCTTCATATGCTTATATCTCGATGTTTAGGGCGCCCGATCGGCGCGCTTGCGGCCGAAGCTGGAGAGCAGCAGTTTCCACAGGGGGCGAGCGGCCTCGCCGGAGGAGGTCGAGCCGAGCTGGGCCGTCGCGTGGGCGGGGCCGTAGCAGGCCGACAGCGGCGAGGCCGTGCCGGCGATCTGGTCCTGCAATTGCTCCAGTTCCTCGCGCAGCTCCTCATAAGTTTGGTAGCGCTGCTCGGGTTTCTTGGCCATCATGCGGGCGACGATGGCCGACACCGTCAGCGGCAACTCCGGCACCAGCTGATGCGGCGGCGTCGGCTGCTCGCGCTGGTGTTTGAGCATGACCTCCATGCGGCTGCGGCCCCGGAACGGCAAGCGCCCCGTGACCGCGTGATACAACGTCGCCCCCAGCGAATAAATATCGGCGCGGTGATCGACGCGGGCCGCCGCCGTCGCCTGTTCCGGCGACATGTAGGCGACGGTGCCTTCCATCGATTCGCACGGATCGCCCGCCGTCGGCCTCTGCGCGGGATCGACGATCAGGGCGAGGCCGAGGTCGGCGAGTTTGGCCATGCCGTCCTTGGAAAGCAGGATGTTACCCGGCTTCACGTCGCGGTGGACGATGCCAACCTTCCACGCGACCGCCAAAGCTTCTGTCATTTGCAGCACGATCGACACGGCGCGGTCGGGGGTCAGTCGGCCGCTCTGGTCGATCAGTTCCGCCAGGCTCAGCCCCTCGACGTGTTCGAGGACCAGGTAGGGAAAGCGCGCGTCTTCCTCGAAGTCCCAGACGCGGACGATATTGGGATGGTTCAACTGGGCCAGCAGCTGGGCCTCGCCGCGCAGCTTGTGGTACAAGTCGTGGTCGGCCGTACTCGCCTCGATTTGCAGCACCTTGACGGCGACGGCGATATTGAGCGAGCGATGCAGGGCGCGGAAGACGACGCCGGACCCGCCCTGGCCGATGCGTTCGATGAGCAGGCATTTGCCGAGCGTGCTGCCGACATCGTAGCCCTGAGCCGTGGCGTCGGCCGGCATGATGGCGGTCGGCCGGGCGCCGCCGGTGCGCGGCCGCGTCGTCAGGCCATGCACGCTGGTCGGCGGCTTGACCTCTTCCTCGGCGATACTCTCCGGGCGCGGCGTGCCGAACGGCAGTTGCACCGGCGGCCGTGGCATCGGCTTTGGCTCGGGAACGCTCGGCACTCGCTCCGGCGGCCTGACCTGACCGACCTCCACGTTCAGGCCGCGCAACGCCTCGATGACGGAGCGCGTGATGATCTTGCCGCGCGCCACCAAGACGGTGCCCTTGATGGGGTGCAGCACGTCGGCGGGCGCCCGCGTGCCGAGCAAGCCGAGCAGGTCCTCGGCGCGTTCGATATACATGCCCTGCGGCACGCGCACCTCGACGCCGTTGCCCCGGACGCGCGACTGGCAGGCGAGACGGCTCGTGGCGGTGGTGCCGGTGATGAAGGAGAGAGTGCGCCGCTCGCGCTCGGTGCGTGGGCTGAGTTGCTCCATGCCGCCTTCGACGTGGACGTGGCAGGTGGCGCACAGGCCATTGCCGCCGCAGGCCATCAGCACGTTCATCTTCTTGGCCAATAGCGCTTGCAGCAGCGGGCTGTCGGTGCGGACCTCGAGGGTCTCGTCGATGGGCCGGAAGGTCAGTTTCTTCATGATGCGTGCCTGGGGCGACCATTCGGAAACGAGGCGACCGAACTTTCTTCTCCCCTCCCCTTTAGGGGAGGGGCCGGGGGGGGGGTTTTG
>JBBSES010000155.1:0-8864 GCA_038239465.1 Gemmatales bacterium | reverse complement strand
GGGACGCGGAAACTTGGTTTCCGCGTCCCGCCCTGTTTCGTCGTCGAACGGCCTTACTTCGCGGCGACCGGCTCGCGCCATTCCGGGCTGAGCAGGTGGATCTTCCGCAAGATGTTATCGCGGTCGCGGCCGTCCTTGGCGGCTGCCAGGCGCGCCTTGAGCTTGCGCATTTTCGACTTGCGATGGTAACGGCGTCTCAACTCGCGGCGGCGTTCTACCATGACTCGGTTCCATTCCTCTCACGAACCCGGTGGATGCAAAGCGGCCAGTGTCCGGTATGGTGGCAGGTGCATGGCCGATGTGCAATGACAGTTCTCAGTTCAGCAGCCACTTCTCGAACCACTCCAGCGCCGCCTTGCGCTGCTCCTCGCTCACGGCATGTTTCACGCCGGACGCCACCATGATCTTCAGCTTGTCCGACGCCTTGGCTTCCTTGTAGGCATCCTCGGCCGAAGCGAAGGCGACCTTGGCGCCGTCGAGCGGACAGTTGGGGTCGAGTTCGCCGTTGAGGATCAGCAGCGGCCGACCGGCGAACAGGCGCACCATGCTCGGGCAATCGTGCTTGTCGAGAATGCCCGGAATCACCTTATTCCACAGCGTTTGGCACACCTTGGCATTCACCGCGCTTTCGCCCAAATCGGCCGCGGCGGCGTCGTGGGCGGCCTTGATCGTGTTGGCCCGCGCCTGCCACTTGCCGTTGTCGAGCGTCCAGCGAAAGCTCTGCACGCCGATGGCGGGAATCGTCACCTTGTAGCGCTCGTCCGCCGCGCCCGCCAGCCAGGCCTGGATGCCGCCCATGCTGAAACCGATCATGCCGAGGCGGTCGCCGTCCACGTCGTCGCGCGACTGCAAGTAGTCGGCCAGGCGCCAGAGGTCCCAGCAGGTGTCGTAGTAGAACGGATGCTCCTGCTTGGTGGGATCCTTCTCCTTCCAGGCGCGGACGATGGCCTCGTTGTACGCCTTGGCTCCCTTGGCGCCGCCGGCGCGGTCGCCGTGATAGCGGGCGTCGATGGCGACGCCGATGATCCCCTTCGTGGCCAGCTGCGTCAGCATCGACTTTTGACTTTCCTTGGTGCCGCCGGTGCCGTGCAGCGACACCACGGCCGGCAACTTCTTCTTCGCGGGCTTGGCGGGCCGGACGATCAGGACCGGCACCCGCTCCTCGGTGCCGTCGGCCTTCTTTTCCGAAGCGAAGGTCAGCGTCTCAACGATTAGGTCGCCCTCGGTTTTGCTCGCGCCCGCCTTGACCGCGAGCGGCACCTTGGGCCGGTCGAGCAGCTTCAAGAATGAAGCCTTGACCTCGGCGGGCGGCGGGTATTTCGGCGACTCATCGGCGAGCAAGGGCACGAGGAAGCCGGACGCTAGCAAGCAGACGAGCGGTTGGTAGGAACGCACGAAGACCTCCGTCGATTATTGGTCATTGCGCGGATAATGAAACCTTGCGTATTTACCCCAATGGGGTTAAATCACATAGCCCAGGGTTGCCGCGCGGCGGCTACCCTGGGTGACGCCGGCACCCACCCGCGCCTACGCTGGAAGCGTTGCATAACGGTATGGTCTGCTGACGAAACCATGAGCCGCGCGGGCGATTGAACCCTTTTAGGGTAGGCATAGTTGGGTGTCGCCCTGACCTAGGGTAGCCGCCGCGCGGCAACCCTGGGCTACGGGATCCAACCCCTTCGGGGTAAATACACAATGTCGCATCATCCACGCTGTTGACAATAGATCGTACACCTGGGGAACGAAAACGTAGGCAAGGATCGCTTCCTCACCCTTCCGTCTTCAAGCGCAGTCCCTTCGGCACTAGCCCCTTTTCCGCCAGTTCGAACAGCCCTTGCACCAGCAGCGCCATGATGGCCGCCGGCAGGGCGCCTTGCAGGAAAATTTCCTGCATGTTATTGCGGCGCAGGCCGTCGAAGATCGGTTGCCCATAGCCGCCGGCGCCGATCAGGCCGCCGAGCGTGGCGTTGCCGACGTTGATGACGGCCGAAATCTTGATGCCCGCCAGGATCGCCCGCGACGCCATCGGCAACTCGATCGACCGCAACCGTTCGCCGGGCGGCAACCCCAGCGCCTCGGCCGATTCGCGCAGGCTGAGCGGGATGTCGTTCAGCCCCGTATACGTGTTGCGCACGATTGGCAGCAAACTATAGAGGAACAACGCGATGATCGCCGGCTCGGCGCCGAGAGTGCCCTGCAACGCCCAGACCATGAACACCAGCAGGGCGAGGGATGGAATGGTTTGCAGCACGCCCGCGGTCGCCAGGATGACTTGCCCGGTGGCCGGCTTTCGCGCCGCCAGGATGCCGAGCGGAATCGCCACCACGATGGCCGCCAGCAGCGATACCGCGACGAGAAACAGGTGATTGAGCGTGTTCCACAGCAGCTTTTCCCACGGCCCCTCGGCGTGTACCTTGGTCGTCAGCCCGAGCTTGACGTTGAGGAACTCGGCGGCGGCGGTCATGGCCGGCACGTTGTGCTCCGTCACGCGCCAGTTCATCAGCGACATCTCGGGAGCCGTAATCAAGCTCTGCATCTTCAGCAGCGCCTGCACCGCTTCCGGGGCGCGCTTCTCCAGGTCGGCGCGGTAGAGCAGCACCGCGTAATAGGCGGGAAAGACGTGGCGGTCGTCTTCCAGGACGCGCAAGTGGAACTTTTGAATCTCGGCGTCGGTGGCGTACAGGTCGGTGAGGTCGAGGGTGCCGGCTTCGAGGGCTTGATAGGCGAGGGCGTGGTCGAGGCCGCGCACGTCGGTTTGCGGCAAGCCATAGGCCGCTTGCAACGCCGGCCAGCCATCGGCGCGCGACAGGAACTCACTGGTGAAGCCGAAGCGCAGCTTCGGATGCTTGGCCAGGTCGGATATCTTCGTGATTTTGTACTTGTCGGCTACTTCCTCTTTCATGCCCAGCGCGTACGGATTGTTGAAGCCGAGCGACTGACTCATGACGATGCCTTGCGCGGATAGCACGGCGCGCATCTCGGCCTCGTCTTTCACGGGCCGGTCGGTGAGGATCTCCTTGGCGATGGTGCCGGTGTACTCGGGGTAAACGTCGATCTCGCCGTTAAGCAGGGCCGCCCAGACGAGGCGAGTGCCGCCCAGGCCGCGGCGGTGGCGCGTGGTGTCGCCGGTGGAGCGAACCAACTCCTGCGCCATGTCGCCGAGGATGACCGATTCGGTAAACGATTTCGAGGCGATCTTGACCTTGGCCTGGAAATAGTGGGTCGCCAACCAGATGGCGAGGCCGCCGAGGAGGACGATGGCGACGCCAATGATGACGGTGCGCGACCGGAGGATGGCACGGTTGCTCACGATGGCCTCTCCGTCATCGCGCCTTCCCCCGGATGCAATTCGTCTTGCCACGGACTGCGCTGGGCGTTGATGAAGCGCGTCACGAACGGGTCGGCGGGGGTCTTGACCAGGTCGGCGAGGGTGCCTTGCTGCACGATACGGCCGTCGCGCAGGAGAACAATGCGATGGCCGAAGAAGGCCGCTTCGCCGAGGTCGTGCGTGACCAGCACCACCGTCTTGGCCACGGCGTTGAAGATCGCTTTCAAGTCTTCTTGCAACTCCGAGCGAATGATCGGATCGAGGGCGCCAAGCGGTTCGTCGAGCAGCAAGAGATCGGGATCGAGGACCAGGGCACGCATGAGGCTGACGCGCTGGCGTTGGCCGCCGGACAGCTGCGCCGGGTAGCGGTCGAGGCTTTCCGCCGGCAGCTGCGTCAAGTCGGCGAGTTCGGATAAACGCTTATTGATCCGTTCATCGTTCCAGCCGAGGTAGCGGGCCATCAAGGCCGCGTTGCCGCGCGCCGTCAGGTGCGGAAACAGGCCGCCGTCCTGGACGACGTAGCCCATGCGCTGGCGGACCTGCAAGACGTTGTCGGGCGTCAGGTCGATATTATCGACGAGGACGCGGCCGGCATCGGGATGGATGAGACCGATCATGAGGCGGAGCAGCGTCGATTTGCCGCAGCCGCTGGTGCCGATGAGGACCGTGGTTTGGCCGCGCGGCAGGTGAAAATCGGTGGGATACAGAGCCGTGGTGGTGCCGTAGGTCTTGGAGACGCCTTGCAGTTCCAGCATGGAAGTCGCGGACCATCGGTGTGATTCGGGCATGAATTCATCAATGTACGCCGAGCGCGGCGTATGTGCAATGGTTGGGCTAAATACAAATCGGCCACATTACCCTGGTCCGGTGCTATGTGAAGTCTATAGATGGTTTGCCGCTCGCCGAGCGACACACTCGAACTCTTGTGGAGGATCAACATGCTTGCCACGGAAAACGGAACGACCACCTGGCCCGACCTGGCCGCCGGCCTGTACGACCAACTGACCGGCCGCGGCGCCGAAATCACCTACGAATTTCAAGACCTGGAAATCCATGTGCCCAGCAGCACCGACGAGAACGCCTCGCACGCGCGTTGGCGGCTCAACGGCGGCCTGAAGATCCGCACCCGCGATCAAAAGGCGGGAACGTGAGCAACTTCGCCGTCGATTTCGACGCGGACTTCGTCGCCTCCCTGGAGGGCGACGAGGTTCGCGTGACCGCCGATGGGTCGGTCATCACCGTCGCGGTCCCCGACATGACGATGGGCCTGCGCCTGTGGAACAACACGGCGCCGCGCTACAAGGAACGCGCGGCGCTGGAACTCCTCGACCAAACGTTGCGCTCGCTCGACGTGAACCTCGCCATTCAGGTGGCGGGGCAAACGGTGGCCCGCGTCGGCAAGGCTGCGCGGCCTGGTTTGACGAGTCGCGTCCTGGGACTCGGTCCCGTGGAGGTGGCGGCGTTGCCGTTTTTAAGCAGCTGGATGGGCGGCAAGGGCAAGGCGGCGGTATAGCACGGCGCCACTGTCCTCGTTTCCCGTATCCTGGCGACTTTGCGGAAGCGTCAAGGCGAGCGGCGGAATATAACTTACCAAGACGAGTAAGCTATGTTCCGCCTCTCGCCAAAGCAGGCCGTCATGCTCAACGCGCTCATTAATTGGTCGCTGCACAATCGCCTGCTCGTCATCCTCGGCACCCTCGGCTTCGCCGTTCTGGGAGTCTTTTCGCTGCGCTCGCTGCCCATCGACGCCTTCCCCGACACCACACCGGTGCAGGTGCAAATCAGCACCATGGTGCCGGGCCTCGCCGCCGAAGAGGTGGAACGGCAAATCACCTTTCCCGTTGAACAGGCGCTATCCGGCTTGCCGCGCCTGACGCAACTGCGCTCCACTTCGCGCTTCGGCCTATCGCAAGCCGTCGTCACCTTCGAAGACGGCACCGACATCTATTTCGCGCGGCAGCAGGTGGCGGAACGGCTCGGCGGCATCGAGATGCCCGACGTTAACGCCAAGCCGCGCATGGGGCCGGTCGCCACCGGCCTCGGCGAAGTCTTTCACTACATGGTCACGCGCAAGGACGGCAACCTCACCGAAGCGCGCACCATTCAAGATTGGATCGTCCGCCCGGCATTGCGCACCACGCCCGGCGTCGCCGAGGTCAATTCCTGGGGCGGCAACGAAAAGCAATATCAGGTGCGCGTCGATCCCGACCTGCTCGTTCGCTACGGCGTCACGCTCGATGAAGTGACGCAGGCCATCCGCGCCAGCAATTACAACGTCGGCGGCGGCAACATCAGTCAAGCGGGCGAAATGCTGCTGGTCCAGGGCATTGGCCGCACTTCGACGCTGC
Organism: Gemmatales bacterium; assembly: GCA_038239465.1. Classification (GTDB taxonomy): domain Bacteria; phylum Planctomycetota; class Planctomycetia; order Gemmatales; family Gemmataceae; genus JBBSES01. The sequence goes on along the minus strand of JBBSES010000155.1, from coordinate 3,188 downwards.
CGCAGCTGCGCGACATCGTCGTCACGGCGCGCAAGAGCGTGCCCGTGCGCATCGGCGACGTGGCGGTCGTGCAGACGGGGTCGGCGCAGCGAACGGGAGCGGTCACCGCCGACGGCAAGGGCGAAGTGGTCCTCGGCCTCGGCTTCATGCTCATGGGCGAGAACAGCCATACCGTCACCTATCGCCTCAAGGAAAAGCTGGATGAAGTCACGCAAACGCTGCCGCCCGGCACCGAGGTGAAGACCTTCTACGACCGCACCGAACTGGTCAACCACGTCATCGACACGGTGCGCAAGAACCTCTTCGAGGGCGGCTTGCTCGTTATCGCGGTACTCTTCATTTTTCTCGGCAACCTGCGCGCCGGCTTGATCGTCGCCGCCGCCATTCCCTTCTCGATGCTGTTCGCCTTCTGCGGCATGGCCCGCTTCGGCATCGCCGGCAGCCTGCTCAGCCTGGGCGCTCTCGACTTTGGGCTGGTCGTCGATAGCTCGGTCGTCATGATCGAGAACGTCATGCGCCATTTGGCCCACGACGACAAGGGCGAGCGCTCGCGCCTGGAAGCGGTGCGCGACGCCGCCATCGAGGTGCGCAAGCCGACGATGTTCGGCGAGCTAATCATCATGATCGTCTATCTGCCGATCTTGACGTTGGAGGGGGTCGAGGGGAAGCTGTTTCGGCCGATGGCGTTAACGGTCATCTTCGCGCTGTTCGGCTCGCTGGTGTTGTCCCTGACGCTGATGCCCGTGCTGGCCGGTCTGTTCTTGCCGCGCAAGGTGCAGGAGAAGGATCCGTGGATCGTGCGCCTGGCGCGCTGGTTCTATGCCCCGGCCTTGCGTTTCGCCATGCATCATCGGGTGGCCGTTGTCGGCCTGGCGTTGATCGTCCTGGGCGGCGCCGCCATGATCGCGCGGAGTCTCGGGTCGGAGTTCATTCCGCGTCTCTCGGAAGGGGCGCTCGTCGTCGGCGTCACGCGCCTGGCGGGGACCGATCTCGACGAGGTTATTCGCCTGAATACGGAAATGGAGCGCGCCCTGCTTAAGGAGTTTCCCAACGAGGTCGAACACGTCTGGAGCCGCTGCGGGACCGGCGAGGTGGCCACCGATCCGATGGGCGTGGAAAGCACCGATTTCTTCATCGCGCTGAAGCCGCGCGACCAGTGGTCGCCGCGGTTCAAGAGCCAGGACGACTTGCGCGAAGAGATGGAGAAGGCCCTGGCCTTCATTCCCGGCCAAAATCTGAATTTCAGCCAGCCGATCGAGCAGCGGGTCAACGAGATGATCTCCGGCGTCCGCGGCGACGTGGCGGTGAAAATCTTCGGCGACGACTTGCAAATACTTACCACGAAGGGCGCGGAGGTGGGAGAGGCGTTGCGCTCCGTGCAGGGGTGCGATAGCGTCAGCATCGAACAACTCACCGGGCAGCCGGTGCTGCAAGTGCGCGTCAAGCAAGACCAGTTGGCGCGCTTCGGCCTGCAATCGAAGGCGGTCCTGGAAGTCGTGGAATCGCTCGTGGGCAAGCCGCTGGGCGACGTGACCGAGGGGCAGATGCGCTTTCCGTTGGTGGCGCGGTTGCCGGAAAAGCTGCGCCGCGATCCCGACGCCATCGGGGCCTTGCTCATTTCCACGCCGAGCGGCGAACGGTTGCCGCTATCGCGCCTGGCCGCCGTCGAGTTGGTCGAGGGGCCATCGACGATCAACCGCGAATGGGGGCAACGGCGCATCGTGGTGCAGTGCAACATCCAGGACCGCGACGTGGGCAGCTTCGTGGCCGAGGCGCAGGCCAAGGTGAAGGAAAAGGTGCAGCTGCCGGCCGGCCGCTATCGCATCGAATGGGGCGGCCAGTTCGAGCAACTGGAAAGTGCCAAGCAACGGCTGACGCTGGTGGTGCCAGTAGCACTCATCCTGATCCTCGGCCTCCTCTATTTCACGTATCACCAGTTGCGCGACGCGCTGCTGGTCTTCACGGCGGTGCCATTCGCCAGCGTGGGCGGCATCCTCGCCCTCTGGCTGCGTGACTTGCCGTTCTCCATCTCAGCGGGCGTGGGCTTCATCGCTCTCTCGGGCGTGTCGGTGCTGAACAGCATGGTGCTGGTGACGTTCATCCGCCAATTGCGCGAAGGCGGCATGGAGCGCGACGAGGCGACGCGCGAAGCGGCCCTCACGCGCCTTCGTCCGGTGCTGATGACCGCCTTGGTGGCAAGCCTGGGTTTCGTGCCGATGGCGTTCAGCGCCGGCATGGGCGCCGAGGTGCAACGGCCGTTGGCGACCGTCGTCATCGGCGGCGTTCTCAGCAGCACGCTATTGACGCTGTTGGTGCTGCCGTCGCTGTATTCCTTGCTGGGCGGCCCCGTGGTGGTGAACGCCCCGGAGAAAACGGCTGCCAAGCCGGAGCAGGGGGCGAACGGCACGCCGCGCGAACTGGTATCCGAGGCGGAGACGCCCGTCGGAGTGTGACCGATGACCCCTGCCGAGCGGAATCTTGAACTGAAAGCCCGCTGTCCGAATTCCGAGGCCGCGCGGGCGGCGATTCGGGCGCTCGACCTGCGCGACGCGTTCACGGAACACCAAACCGATACCTATTTTCGCGTGCCGAGCGGCCGGCTCAAGCTGCGCGAGATCGACGGCCAAGCCGCGCTCCTCCTCTTCTACGACCGGGCCGACGAAGCGGCGGCGCGCATCTCATACTACCGCCGGGCACCTATCGTTGATGTGGCCGCGACCAAGGCGTTATTGGAAGCAGCGCTCGGAATTCGCGGGGTAGTCGTCAAGCGGCGCGAAATCTATCTGTGGTATAACGTGCGCATACATCTGGACGATGTGGCCGGCCTGGGCACGTTCTTGGAATTCGAAGCGGTGTTGACGGACGGCGCGGACCGAGCGGAGGCGCAAGGGCGCCTCGATCACCTATGCGCGTTGTTGGCGGTTATGAAGGCGGATCGATCGGCGGCATCGTATATCGATCTGGCAAGAGAGATGTAGGGTGCGTCAAGCGTACTCGCGCGAACGCACCGGGAGCGAATGACGTATCGCGCAGTGATATGACCCCGGTGCGTCCTCACAAACACAAACACATCAGCATCTCGTAAGCATAATCCTTCCACGTCAGCTTTAGCGGCTCCTTCAACTCCCAACCCGGACACAAGTCGGGCCGGAACATGCGTTCTTGCAGTTCAGCGACCACGGGACCGG
>JBBSES010000154.1:0-8885 GCA_038239465.1 Gemmatales bacterium | reverse complement strand
GGGTAGCCGCTGCGCGGCAACCCTGGGCTATGTGATCCAACCCCGTTGGGGTAAATACTTATTGTTTTATATGTTCCATTGTCCGCGCACCTGGCAATAAAGGAGCGGTTGGGGTGGGGTTTTGCGGAGTCCAACCCTACGCTATCTCATCGTCGGTGATGGGCGTACCGTCGCCCAGCAGAAAGCGCAAAATGTCGTCTTCATAGAGACCACTTGCACCATCCTCCATCGTTCGTCCTGATAGTCCTGCGGGCGATAGAGAATGATGTTGACAAGCCAGACCGTAAGTACGTTCGTTATGACAAGCCAGACTACCAGAATATGGAGGTAATGACGCCGCAAGAAGCTCATGGTACTCGCCTATCATGCGACTCGATGATTGAGTATGCGGAGGTTAGAACGCCATAAAAGATATCCCTTCTCCAGGCTGAGGCAATGCCCCGCTCACCGCCCCGCCTTCAAATACCGATCCAAAAACGCCACCATCTTCGGATACGCATCCAACCTATTCTTGAGCTTCGCCAGACCGTGCCCTTCGTCCTCGTAGCGCAAATACTCGACGGGGATTTGCCGCTTCTTCAGCGCCGCCACGATCTGCTCGGCTTCCTCGATCGGCACGCGCGGATCGTTAGCGCCGTGGATGACCATCATCGGGCACTTGATCTTGTCCACGTGGTTGATCGGGCTAATCTTCTCAAGGAATTCCTTGTGGTCGCGCAGGTTGCCGTATTCCTTCTCGCGGTGGGCGCGGCGATAGGCGCCGGTCTTTTCGAGGAAGGTGACGAAGTTGCAGATGCCGACCACATCGATGCCAGCGGCCCAGAGGTCGGGGAAGTGCGTCACTTGCGCCAGGACCATGAAGCCGCCGTAGCTGCCGCCATAGACCGCCAGGCGTTTGGGGTCGCCCTGCTTCTGGTCGCGCAACCAGTGGCCGGCATGGGCGAGGTCTTTGACGCTGTCCATGCGTTTGGTGGTGTTGTCGAGGTTCAGGTAGTCGGTGCCGTAGCCGGTGGAGCCGCGGACGTTGGGGGCGAGGACGCCGTAGCCGTTGGCCACGAAGAACTGGAACATGCTCGAAAAGTTGGGCCGCGTCTGGCCTTCCGGCCCGCCGTGCGGATAGACGATCACCGGCGGCAGGCGGTCGCCCTTGACGCTCGGCTTGTAGAACCACGCGGGGATCTTGCGCTTGTCGAACGTCTCGTAGTGAATTAACTCCGGCTCGACGAATTGCGAGAACGGAATGCCGGCGCGGCTCGATTGCGTAATCGGCTTTACCTTGTCGGCGGCGAGGTCCCAGAGCCATATGTCGGAATTGTGCCGTGGGCCGTCGAAGACGAGGGCGACCTTGCTATCGTCCGGGGCGAACTCGATGTGCGAAATCACGCCCAGCGGTAGGCCGGGCGGCGTGCGCGCTTCCTTCGTCTTCAGATCGCGCAGCTTCAGTTCCGACTTGCCGCCGACGTTGACCAACCAGGCCAGCCAGCGGCCCTTGGGCGAGGTCTCGACGCTTTCGACTTCGTGTTCCGGCGTCTCCAGGTAGGCAAGCTTGCCGGTCGCCACGTCGATTTGCGCCAGGCCGGCGAGGTCGCGGCCCTCGGCGGTGCTGGCGCAATACACCGTCTTGCCGTCGCGCGAGAAGCAGGGGTTGTGGTATTGCGTCTCGTCCTTGGGCGGCGTCAGGGGGCGCGTTCTGCCGCTGGCCACGTCGATGAGATGAAGTTCCTGATTGGTGTTCGACTCGGCCCGGCTGACGAGAAGGCTCGCGTCGTCGGGCGCCCAGGCGACGGGGGCGAAATAGCCGCCCGGCCCCTTGGCAATGAGTTTCGCGTCGCCGCCGATCTTTTGCACGTAGATATCGAAACGGCTCGCATCCTCGCGGTTGGCGCTGAAGGCGATCGACAGGCCATCGTGGCTCCAGCCGCCGAACTGGTGGATGGCTTTCGGTGCCTTCGACAAATCCTCGCTCGTCCAGCCCTCGCCGATGGCGTGGTCGCGGTTGCCGGCGACGCCGTGGAGCCGATAGAGTTGCGTGCGCTCGTCGCCGCCCGTGTCCATGCTGTAGATCAATTCGTGCTTCGTCGGGCTGTAGCGGGCGCCGCGGACACTTTCCGTGGTGGAGGAGAGTTGCACCGGCCAGCCGCCTTCGACGGGCACTTGCCACAGTTGAGCCACGCCGGTGATGTTGGTCAGAAAAGTGAGGAATCTGCCATCCGGCGAGAAGCTGGGGCCGGAGGCGGCGCGGATGTTCAGGTAGCGGTCGATGCCGAAGGTGGCAGGCATGGGATAACTCTCCGTGCGTGGAAAGTGCGGTTCGGGTGAACGCGAGTCCATGACGACATCGTACAAACATTACGGATGCGACGATACCACCCGATCGAAGCGCGTCCGTGTTATACTTATTCTGGGTTTCCCTCCCTGTTTAACCGTGGGATCGACCGATGAGCCACGCTTGCCGTCGATGGCCGGGTATCGTCGCCAGCTGCTTGAGCCTACTGGTTCTGGGCGGCTTGCTCGCCGAACCGGGCGTCGCTCAAAAGGCGACCAAGCCGGACGAGGGTGAAGCTCCGGCCAAGAAGCCCGTGAAGAAGACGCCGAAGGGAGAGGAAGAAGAGGAGCCGGTCAAGCCGAAGCTCAAGCCGCCCCTGCGCGTCGAGGACGACGATCCGACCACGAAAGGGACTATTGGCAGCAAGGCCGTCGATCTGGCGCGGGAAGCGGAGTTGGCCAAGCACGCGGCCGTCCGCGATCTCTATCGCCGTCTAGCCGTTCCGCACGACGAGATCAGCTTTCCGGTGGCGCGGGCCACGCTGCCGGTGTTGCCGTTGCCCGAATACGTCGGTCCTCGGCCGGAGTTCGCCGGCAAGATCGCCGTCGATCCGCTCGACGCCAAGGGGAAGCCGCTCGACAAGACGGAGCAGTTGACGGCCAAGCAGATCAAGGCGGTCGATCACTACGAGGCCATCGCCGTCCGCGAGACGGAGCGCTTCTTCGAGCGCGTCAAGGACGCCGCCGATTTGCCGCGCCTGGAGGCGCTGCAGCACGGCGAACGCGCTTTAGCCGAAGTGTTGCGTTACCACCAGGCGGCACTGCTCAATCGGCAGCGTGGCGGCCCGAACTGGAACACGCTGGAGAAAGCGTTGCGCGACAAGCTCCGCGGTGTCCGCCTGAATCAGCTGCGGACCTTGGCCGAGGCGCGCGAGTGGGACGGCGTCAAGGAATTGATCGGCCAGCTGACGGAGACGTATCCCAACCATCCCGAAGTCAATGGCGTCATCCTCAAAGTCCGCGGTCAACAAGTTCTCTTGTCACTCGATGAGAAGAAGGTCGAGACCTATATCGCGGCCCGGCAAGGGCTGGAGCAGTTGGAACGCCAGTATTCGGACAGTCAGCAGGAAGAAGTGATTCAGAAGGTGCGCGAACGGTTGCAAGCGCGGGCGGGCGTGTCGCTGCGGGCCGCGCGCGACCTGGCCAAGCGCGACAAGACGCGGGCCATCGCCGAATTGCGCACCGTCGAAAACGTTTGGCCGCAGCTGCCCGGCTTGCTCGAATTGCGGCAGGAACTGCGGCTGTTTCGACCGCTGGGCGTCGGCGTTCGCCAGTTGCCGCAGCTTTTATCGCCGGCCACGGCCGTCACCGATGCCGAGAAGCAAGCCGGCGAACTGCTCTTCGAGAGTCTGTTGCGTCCCGTTCACGACGCGCAAGTCGGCACGCGCTACGAGCCGGTGTTGGCCGTCGCCGCGCCGCGCATGGTGCCGCTGGGTCGGCAGTTTCAGTTGCCCGGCGACGCGCGCTGGTATCGGGCGCCGCGCGGTTCGCAAGAAACGGCCATCGAGGAGCCGGTGACGGCCGCCGACGTGTTTCGCACCGTGACCCTCTATCAAAACGCCAAAGGGGCCGGCCGATCCCCCGAGTGGGACGACCTCCTCGCCGGGGCCGCGGCGGCCGACGACCCCTTTCGCGTCCGTCTCACCTTGCGGCAGGGCTACCTCGATCCCCTGTCGCTGATGACGTTCAAGATCCTGCCGGCGAAGTACCTCGGCCGCCCCGACGATGAAGCCTTCGCGCGCGATCCCATCGGCAGCGGGCCGTATCAGTATCTCGGCGTCAAGGGTGACAGTCGCGGCGGCGAATATGCCCAGTTCCTGGCCAATCCGGTCTACGGCAATCGCGCCGGCAAGTCCGAGACCCCGCGCGTCGGCGCCATCCACTTCTTTCGCTCGAAGGATCCGGTCGCCGACTTCAAGGCCGGCAACCTGCACATGCTGCTCGACCTGCCGACGCCCGAAATCAAGAAGCTGACCGACCCGGCGGCCGGCGTGAAAGACGTCAGTGTGACCACGCTGCGCAATCGGCGCGTCCACTTCCTCGCGGTCAATCACCGCGACAAGAAACTGCAAAACGAGGAGTGGCGCCGCGCCCTGGCCCATGCCATCGACCGCGACGCGATCCTGACGAACATCTTCCGCGATGGCCAGGGCGCCGGGGTGCATCGCCCGCTCAACGGGCCATACCCGTCCGGTTCGTGGGCGTGCGACCCGAGTTTGCCGGCCGATCCTTACAACTACGAGCGCGCCAAGTTCCTCGCCAAGAAATCCAACGCGCCCGAGGTGGAACTGCTCTACCCCAACGACTTGGCCGGCGTGGAAGACGCCTGCAAGTCCATTGCGGACCAGGCGCAGCTGTGCGGCATCCGGCTCAAATTGCGTGGCGCCCCCCAAAGAGAGGTCCATCGGGCAGTGGCCCTCGACCATCAGTACGAACTAGCCTACTGGCACTGGGACCATGCCAGCGATACCTACTGGCTGGGGCCGCTGCTTGACCCGCGGGCGGCGGAGCGCGGCGGGCCGAACGTGCTGGGCCGATTGAACGACGCCGACCTCGAAGGGCTGTTGACGCAAGCGCTCGGCCACCGCGATTTCGCCGAGGTGCAGCGCCTCACCCGCCTCATCCACAACCGGCTCTATCAGAAGATGCCTTTGATCCCTCTGTGGCAACTCGACACGCACATCGCCATCCACGCCGACGTGAAACTACCCGTCCCGGCGGCCCAGCTCGACCCGCTGCTGGTCTTCACGCAGGTCGATCGCTGGGAACTGGCCAAGTAAATACGTTAGAGCGAGGCAGGACATCCGTCTCCTTGGAAGGTGTTCCGCGCCCGCAAAGGCTATATCTTTGAGCACTCCTGCCAGGCCTTTGCCGAAATTCCGCGCGAATGATGGCCTTTTTCGCCAATCGACCCGCCTCTTGCGGCAGTCTTATTTGGTGAATAGGCCGTGACCCGTGCCCATGCCACCCCGAAGAGGGAGTGATCCACGCCATGACCATGCGAACCGCCACGTTGACTGTCGCCCTGGCTCTGAGCCTAACGGCGGGAAATCCCGGTCTGGCTCGGGCCGCGGTCCCTGCCGTGCCGACGCCGGCCATGCCCGTGACCTTCGACATTCACGGCGATGCCATGCCGCCGGGCGCCACGCTTCGGCTGGGCACCCATCGCTGGCGGCATGGCGGCCCGGTCGTCTTCGTGGCCTACGCTCCCGACGACAAAGGCCTGATAACCGCGAGCCAGGATGGCACGGTTCGGCTTTGGGATCTGGCAACGGGCAAGGAGATTCGGCGCTTCGGCAACTTCGCGGGGACGGGCGACATCCTCGAACGGCGGCGAGCCGTGGCCTACCAGGCCAACATGGTCGCTTCGGCGGCGATCGCGCCGGACGGCCAGCATCTCGCCGTGGGGCTGCAAGACGGCAACATCCATCTCTTCGACGTGGAAACCGGCAAGCAAGTGCAGCAAATGAAGACCAATCCGCAGGCCGGTCTTGCCGCCCTGGCTTTTACCCCGGACGGCAAAAGTCTCATCAGCAAGACTTACAACATGACCCTGCAGCGCTGGAATGTCGCGGACGGCAAGGAAGCGCGGAAATTTGGCGACGTCAACAATGGTGCCCGGCGCATCTTCAACGGCGGCGCCAGCGCGACGATGCGTGTCTCCGCCGACGGCAAGACGCTCATGTCCGGCAGCGTCGTGTTCGACAAGAACAACCAGCTGACGGCGAGCCTGCAATTTTTCGACCTCGAAACCGGCAAGGAGACTTCCACGCTCGAAGGGCCGGCCAACGGCGCCCAGGCGCTCGCCATCGCCCCCGACGGCAAACACGTTGCCTGGGCCGCCAACGACGGCACGGCGCACGTCTACGACATCGAGGCGCGGAAACTGCTCCGGCAATTGACCGTCAACCAGGCCAACGGCTTCTTCGGCAGTTCACTGGCTTTCGCCCCCGACGGCACAACGCTGGTGTCGCGCAACTACGATCAAGTCGTCCGCGTCTGGGACTTCGTCGCCGGCAAGGAACTAATGCAAATCGGCCAGGCCGCGGCAAATTACAACGGCCTCCCGTGCAATCTTGCCTTCAGCGCCGACGGCAAAACCGTCGCCTCCGGCGTGGGGTACAGCACCGTCCGCCAATGGAGCCTGGCCACGGGCAAGGAAGTGGGCAGCCAGGGGGGGCATAATGGCCCCGTCCTGGGCCTGGTCCTCGCGGCCGACGGCAAGACGTTCGCGACGCGCGGCATCGACAACACCGTCCACGTGTGGGACACCGCCACCGGCAAGGAATCGCACCGTTTCACCGGCGGACCGATGACCCAGCAGGCCGCTTTCGCCGCCGATGGACGTTCCGTCGCTTTCGGCGGCTACGACGGCAAGGTCGCCGTTTACGGTATCAAGGATGGAAAGGAAATTCTTTCGTTGCAAGCGTTGAACGGCCCCAACGCCAATATCGCTGGCCTAGCGCTGAGTGCCGACGGCAAAGTGCTAGTGGTTCGCGGTTACGATATGACCACGCGCCTCTTCGATACCGCCAGCGGGCGTGAACTCCGTCAACTCGTCGAACAGCAAACGCTGGTGAATGGCCAACCCGTCTATTATGGCGGCCAGGCTCTCATGTCGTTCACCCGCGACGGCAGCGTGCTGGCCATCGCGTCGTCGAACCAGCAGTTCTATCGGGGTGAGGGCAAGGGCGGACGCCTGATGGCGCAGAAGCCGCAAATCCGCCTCTGGGACGTCGCCACCGGCCGCCTCGTCCGCCATTTCGAGAGCGACAAGCCAGGGATCACCGCCATCACCTACGCTCCCGATGGCCGCACCCTCGCCACCGCCAACCAGGACGGCACCATGTCCCTGTACGAAACCGCCTCGGGCAAGGAACGCCACCAGTTCAAGGCCGGCGGCGTCGTTATCGCTTCCACGCTCGTCTACTCGCCGGACGGCCGCACCCTGGCCTCGACCAGTGTCTACGGTACCGAACATGTCGTCCGCTTCCACGACGCCCTCACCGGCAAGGAACTGCCCACGCAACTGAAGGGCCATCAAAACCCGATCAACGCCTTGGCCTTCGCCGCCGACGGCAAATCGCTGCTCACTGGCAGTCAGGACACCACCGCCTTGCTCTGGGACGTGACCGCCCTGTCGAGCGACCGGGCCGCGCCGGCCGTCGAACTGAACGACGAACAGCTGCAAGCCGCCTGGACCAAGTTGGCGAGCGGCGATGGCAAGGCCGCGTACGAAACCATGAGCGCCCTCGCCGCGTATCCCGCGCCCGCCCTCAAGCTGCTCGGCGAACACTTGAAGCCGCTGCCAGCGGTCGATGGGCAACACCTGGCCGCCTGCATCGCCGACCTGGAAAGCGACAAGTTCGCCGTCCGCCAACGCGCCACCGCCGACCTCGAAAAGCTGGCCGAACTCGCCGAACCCGCCTTGAAGGAAGTCCTCGCCCAAGGGCCGTCCCTGGAAATCCGCCAGCGCATCGAGCGTCTGATGGAAAAGATGGTGACGGGCAAACCGCTGCCGGCCGATCAACTCCGCCTCGCCCGGGGTTTGGAAATCCTCGAACGCCTCGGCACCCCCGAAGCTCGCCGCCTGTTGGAAGAAATCGCCAAGGGTGCCCCTGGCGCCCGCTTCACGCGCGACGCGCAAGCGACGCTGGAGCGGTTGGGAAAGTAAAGTGTCTTTTCTCATTCGCGGTTTGCGGCCTCGAAACGAGAACGGGAGAGGAATTCTCACGACATTAGCATCCGCCAGCACCGCAATCGCGCGGATTGCAACTCGCGTCAGCGGCGAAAACCGTTGCAAATGTAGCGCTGTAGTATCAAGATCTTACTGCTTTCCCAGCAGCAAATCGACCACCCAGCAACCGCGGACGTGCGGATCTTCGCTATGGCAGTGATTCAGTATGTCGGCGTCGTCGCAACCGGCGTCCAGGAGGGCATCAGCGAGAATGGGGAAGCGATCATAGGCCTGCTCGCAATATATCGCCTGGGCAAGGCCGATTACGTTGGAAGTGAGCCAACGATTACGGTCGTGCAAGGGAAGGAAAGGATTGCCGACGATGTGCCGTAGCAGGTTCGCCTGCCGCCGCGACTCATGATTCCAGTCGGCAAGTGCCGCCCGATAGCCATGAGAGCGGACCTCGGAAACGATGTTCCATGCTGCCGCCCAGCCTGCCCCGGCAAGTTGCGTCAGTACGCTGACCATCTCCCGTTCGACCGGCCAGTCGGTGCGGCGAATGAAAGGACGATAGATGTCATTCGCGATGGCTGTCAAATCTTGTAGATTCGCCTCGCCATCAGCATAGCGCTCGGCCAGATCGACCAACGCCCGCCATTGTGGGTTTGTGAGAATCGACCAAATATTTCGCACGCAGGCCACCCCGAACAACCGCATTTTTCTATCGCTTACCTTTCCGTGCAAGAATTGCAACATCGGCTCGGGTTCGTCACAATTGAGCCATTGGGCTTCCGTCATTTCTGGGCGTCCTTGAACTGCTGTTCTCAATAATGCTTTGGCGAGCGGGGGGCTTACGCCCCCTGAGTGTACACTCAGGGGGCGT
>JBBSES010000153.1:0-8990 GCA_038239465.1 Gemmatales bacterium | reverse complement strand
TGAGCGGATCACACGTCGGCCTTACGGCTCGACGCTCGCCAGACGTTGCTATTGCTCACGTCCCATTAACCACCTCGAACTGCGCGTTCGAGCCAGCCGGCTTTAACAATTCCACCTTGATCCCGCCCGCCTTGACGGCGCCCGTCTCGACGCGCAGGGTGATAAGGTGCCGGCCGCGCGTCAGGTTCGTCTCGAACTTCTTTTTCTCGTCGAACGCCTGGCCGTCGATCCAGACGCGCGTCGGCTCCTGGGCGTCCAGCGCGAACGTCACCGGGCCGGCTTGCGAGGCCTCGATCTCGCCTTGCAGGTAGATCACGTCGCCCTTCACGGTTTTCTTGATTTCGTCCAGCGGCAGGACGCCGGACACCATGCCGTAGACCGTTTCCCATGCCTCCGGCTTGGCGCCGAGGACGAATTGGCGGAAAACCTCTTCGTCGGGCACGACTTTGGCCAGCGCCGGGTCGGGCTGTTTGAGCAGGCGCCAGCGCTGCACCGACGGCGTCGCCCGGATGGAGTAGGGGCCGGGCTTGCCCAGTTCCGCCACGAAGCGAGCCAGGTCGAGGAGTTCGTCGCGCGTCAAGAACTTGGTCAGGCCCTCGGGCATGAGCGATTTGCCGGCGGCCTCTTCCTCGATGTCGGCGACCGGGATGCGCACCAGCTTGCCGCTGGCGTCTTTGAGAACCACGCGCACCTTGTCGCGCTCGACGACGATGCCGGTGACGATTTGGCCGTTGGTCGTCACGATGACCTTGGTCAGATACGCTTCCTTGATGGCGGCGTTGGGATCGAGGATCGACTGCACGACGTAATCCGCGGGCGAACTGGAGCCGACGGCGCTTAGCTCGGGGCCGACGTTGCCGCCCGCCTTGGCGACGGCATGGCAGCGCATGCAGCCGAGGTCGGCGCGGCGGAAGATGCGTTCGCCGCGGGTGGCGTCCCCCTTGGCGGCCACCTCAGCGACGAGCGTTTTGATCTCGTCGGGCGTCGGCAGCTTGGGATCGGCGGCGATGCCGGCGGCCGCGCTGAGCGGGTTCGACAAGGCCGCGTCGTTGCGGCCGGCGAGGTAGATATGCCGTAGCGCTCGCTTGGCGGGGTCGGCCATAATCTTCTTCTTGGCCAGCGCCGCGCCCAGTTTTTCCGGCCCGCCCTTGCGCGTCAGAAAGGCGTCGAGCATGACGCCGGGATCGTCGGTCGCGGCGGCGTCGGCCAGGGCGGAGGCGGCGGCCGTCGCGGCGGCGTCGAGGTCGAGATTCGCCAGCGCGCTGGCGGCGAGATAACGGATACCTACCGGCCCGGCCGCGGCCAGCTGGTCGAGCAGCTTGCGGCTATCGGCGTCGGCGAAGAGGGCCAGTCCCTCAATGGCGGCCTGGCGCACCGTGGCGGCTTCCTTGTCGTCCCGGGCGATTTGCTGGATCGACGGCCGAGCGCTTTCCACCTTCCACGCCGAGGCCAGGCGGATGGCGGCTTGACGCAATTCGGCGTCGCCTTCTTTCAGCAACGGCGCGATCGCCGACAGGTCGCCCGTCGGATTGACCTTGCGGACGGCGGCGGCGTCGGTCAGCCATTCCAGCGACTGCCGGCGAAGATCGGGCGGGTAAACGTCGGCCTTTTGAGCGGCGTCCCAGATGGTCTTCAACTCGGCGGCGCCACCGACGCGGCACACCGTTTCCACCAGCGTGGGCCGGCGCGCGGCCGCCACCTTGCCGCCGTTGAGCAGCTTCACAATCGTGCCCGCGATGCCGCCGCCGCCGCTGATGCCCAGCTTACCTTCCAGCTGACGCAGCGTTTCCTTGAATGTGTACTTCAGGAACTCGTCGTCGGGATGTGACAGGGCATCGACCAGCACGGCCAACGCCTGTTCGTCCTCAAAGAAGCTCAGGGCACGGACGGCTTCCAGACGCACCCGCGGATGAGCGTCGTTCACCTGCACGCGCAACAGGTCAAGCGGCCGGGCGACGCGCTCGCGTTGATAGCAGAGGACGCGCGTCGCCGCCGCGCGGGCGCGGAAATCGGGCGAGCGCAGCACTTGCTTCAGCAACTCGCTATTCACGACGTGATGCGCCTGATGCAGCCATAGCGCTTCCAATACGTGATGCTCGTGGTTCGGGTCTTTCTCGTCGAGGCTCGCGACCCACTTCTTGGCGGCGGTTATCACCGCTTCGCTGTCGCGGTTCCACAGTTCCAGGCGCGCGCGGTAGCGAACCCGGTCTTCCGGTTCTTTCAGAAGGTCCAATAACTTCTCGATTGGCTCGCCGGCGATCTTGACCGGCTTGAGCAGGTCGCGGCCCTCGGCGGTCACGCGATAGACGCGGCCACGGGTCTTGTTGCGGCTCGGGTCGCGCAGATTGTGCTGCATGTGGCCGATGATCGGATTGTGCCAATCGAGGAAATAGATGGCGCCGTCGGGTCCCATCTTAATATCGGCCGGCCGGAAATGCGGATCGGTCGAAGAGACGATTGGCTCGACCTCGGTGCCGGCGAAGCTGGCTCCCTTGTCGGCGATCTTGTACTGCAAGATGCCCTGGAAGTTGATCACGTCGCCGACAAGCAGATTGCCCTGGTTGGCGTCGGGGAAATGGCGGCTCGAAAGCGTCTCGACGCCGGGGCAGGGCCGCGAGCGTTGCTTGTACACCTGCGGCGGATGCGGGTGCTTCTGCGGGTAATCGAGCCGGCCGGAGAAGAGCGTGCCGTGATACGGATTCGAGCCGGTGCCATCGACGACGATATCCTGGCCCCAGCGATCGAAGACGTGGCCATGCGGGTTGGCGAAGCCGTGCGTGGCGTAGACCTCGAACTTCTGCGTCCGCGCGTCGTAGCGGAAAACGCCGGCGTTGCTGCAGCGCTGCGGCGGACCATAGGGCGTTTCCACCTGCGTTTGGTGAAAAGTCCCCTCCTGGAAGTAGACGGCACCGCCCGGATCGAGCGCGAAGCTATTCGACGTGTGATGCGTGTCGGCGGTGTCGAGGCCATGCAGGACGCGCAGGCGAACGTCGGCCGTGCCGGTCCCGTTGGTGTCCTTCAACAGAAGCAAGTCCGGCGCCTGGGCGACGAGCACGCCGCCGGGCACGAACTCGAAGCCGGTCGGGTTGTGCAGCTTGTCGGCGAAGACGGTGCATTTATCCGCCTTGCCGGTGCCCTTGGTGTCTTCGAGGATGAGGATCTTGTCGTTCATCTCCTCCTTGGGATTCCAGTGCGGATAGCTGGGCCAGACGGCGACCCAGAGCCGTCCCTGCGTGTCCCAGGTCATTTGCACCGGATTGGCCAGATCAGGGAACTCCTTCTCCGAAGCGAAGAGATTGACTTTCAATCCTTTGCCGATCTTCATCTTCTGAATGGCCGCCTCGCCGTCGAGGAAGATGTGTTCGCCATTCGGCCCCTTGCCCGGCTTGTTGGTCTTCACCGGAATGACGGCCGGCGTGTTGCTATCGTCTACCTTCATATCGGCGCCGCCGGCGACGGCCCAGGTGCGCTTGTCGCGGTTGGCGGTCATCACGTCGAGCATTTCCAATTCGCGCTGCACGACCTCGTAATTCGATTGGCCATCGGTGAACTTCAAGAAGGCGCGGTCGCCAAAGGTGGAGTAGCCATCGGTGGCGCGATAGCGCTGATACCAGTGAAAGTTCTTGTCGAGGACCGCTTGCCGCAGCTTTTCCAACGCTTGCGGATCGCGCTTGACCTCATCGACGAACAGTCCCTTGTCGATGACTTGCGCCAGCTGGCGATTGCCTTCCGTCGTGAGGTGAATGCCGTTGATGGTCAACGGCTTTTCCGCCTTGGCGTAGAGATCCCGCGTCGGCTTGAAGAGATCGACGAAGGGGATGCCGTTGGCCTTGGCGGCCTCGGCCATCGCCGTCGTATAGAGTTCCAGGCGTTGATTGTTTTCCTTGCCGTCGGGCAGGTGGCGGTCCTTCAAATCCTCGTGGGCGATGGGCGAGAACAGGACCAGGCGCGGAGCGCTCGTGCCGTTGTATTTCTGCGCCAGCGTGTGCTTGATGAAGCCGTCGAGGTCTTTCTTGAACTTGGGCAGCCCCGCTTCGCCGCCGAAGGACTCGTTGTAACCGAAGAAGGCGAAGACGACATCGGCCTTGGTGTTGACGCGCTCGAAGCGATTGGCGGCGACGGCTTGCAAATTCGTCAGCTTCTTCGGCTGCGGCACGGGAGCGGAGGCCGACAGCCATTGGTCGGGCGAGCCGAAGTCCATCGAACGCAGTCGCGTCGTCAATTCGTCGGCCGAGAAGCCGAGATCGCGGACGACCAATTCGTGCCGCGGAAAGCGGCTATGCAGATAGGCTTCGAGCCAGCCGTCGTGCTGCATCCTGTCGGCGAGCGTATTGCCGATGACGCAGATGTGATCGCCCTTTTCGAGGCGCAGCGTGGCGGGTTTGGCGTCGTCGGCCGATTGTACGGGGGTGTTGGCCAGCCACAGAAAAACCGCGGCGGGTAGAAGAAGCGCGAGCGTCGTCGCGACGGGACGATACGGCCAGGCATGACGGAGAGGTTGCATGAAGGTCGGCCTCGACAGCGGTGGGAGAAATCAGGGGCGATGATGGCTCTTCCTTGATAAACGACGGAGGCGCGAATCGCCAGTACGAATACGCGAACGCGAGGAGAGAAGTTTGCGAAATCGCGACGGGGCAAACCGTGGTTAGCGACGCTTCGGAGAAGCGTTGTGGAACGCTTCTCCGAAGCGTCGCTAAACGAGTCGCAAAACGCTTCCCTCGTCCCAATCGAACAATAACACATCGTCGGACATGCCAACTTCCAGGCGTTGCGGCCGCAATCCCAGCAATTCGCGCGGCCGGGCCGAGGCCATATCCACGGCGTCGCGCAAACTCACTCCACCGAATTTCATGACCGTGCCGACGCAGCTATCGAGAAACACGCCCGAGCCAGCGAGATAGGGCGTCCCGGCGACGACCACCTTGCCTCCGGGCTGCACCTCGAAATCCTGGCCCCATTCTCGATAGCGTCCGGGAGACAAACCGGCGAGGCTGCTGGCGTCGCAGGTGAGAATGGTCCGCGCCGGCGTCTTGACGCGCAGCAAGCAACGCAACACGGCGGCCGGCAAATGATGGCCATCCGCGATGACGCTGGCCCAGAGGCGGTCGTCGGCCAGCTGCTCCCAGATATAGTTGTCGTGACGCGGCAGCGTGGCATGGCAGCCGTTGCCCAGGTGGGTACTGAGGCGCGCGCCGGCACTTACGGCGTCGCGGATTTGGGGGCCGGTCGCGGCGGTGTGGCCCAGCGCCACCACCACGCCGGCGGCGACCAGGCGTTCGATGAACGGCACGGCGCCATCGTGTTCCGGCGCCAAGGTGACGAGGCGGATCAAGCCGCCGGCCGCGTCCTGCAAGCGCTGGAATTCGTCCCAGTCGGGCGGCCGAATGTGTTGGCGCGGATGGGCGCCGCGCGGGCCATCCTCGGGCGAAAGATACGGTCCTTCCAGGTGGATGGCCGGCACGGCGCGGGCGACAGTGGTATCGGTCTCGACGGCGCGGCGCAGCGTACTCAAGCCATGCTTAAGCGCCTCGAAGCTGTTGGTGACGAGGGTGGGACACAGGCCGCCGACGCCGTGCGTTCGGCAGACGCGGACGACGTGGCGGACGTGGTCGATGGACAGGCGTTCGGAGTTGAAGCTATGGCCGTCGCAACCGTTGATTTGCAGGTCGAAGAAGGCGGGGGCGACCCAGCCGGTCTCGCGGTCCACGGGAGCGGACGATGGCGTCCCGATCGCTTCGATGCGGCCGTCGGTGCAGCTAATCTCCACCATCTCGCCGGTCGCGTAATGTCTGGCTCGAAGGCGCGTCACTCCTTCTTGTCCTCGGGGGTTTCCTCGGGCGCGTCGGCCATGATGCCCAGGCGAACGAGGAACGGCTTGACGCCGCCGCTGGCCGCCACGCCGGCGACCGCGCCGGTGATGGCAACGCTGCCGGCACCAATGGCCAGAAGGAAGAAGTCACGCCGCGAGAAGCCGCCGCCCGCTGCTTTTTGGTTTTTGAATTTGGACGGCGATGCGCTTTCCGCGCCGACGGGAACCAGTTCCACGTCGAAATCGCCGTCGCCCGTCGGATGCGCCTTCTTGACTTTCTTCTTGGCCGGCAGCGGTACGCCGGCGAGGACTTTCTGTTGCCCCTGATGACTCTTGCGCCGGCTCTTGTGGCGCTTCTTACCCGAGCGGCTGCCGCGCGTCTTGTCTTTTTTGGCCGCCGGCACGCCGCCCGCCGGCGGCACGGCGGGAGCGCTGACGGGCACCGCCGGCGCGGCCGGGCGCGGCGGCGCCGGTTTAGCGCCGGCGCCGTTGGTACCGCCGCTCTCCAGCCACTGCAAATATTGCGTCATCGAGGGGTCGGCGGCGGGCGCCCGCGGAGCGTCCGTTCCCGAGGCGAGAAAGACCTGCATCGCCTGCGCGCAGCGCTCCGGCGTCGGATAGCGCTGATTGGGATCCTTGGCGATCATCCAGTCGATAATCTGTTGCAGGCCGTCGGGCACCTCGGGGTTCAATTCCTTCAAGCGCTTGGGCGTCTCGTTGGCGTGGCGGATCATCTGGTTGATGATGTTCGTATCGGGGAACGGCGGATTCCCGGCCAGGCAGTGATACAAGACGCAACCCAGGCTGTAGATGTCGGCGCGGATGTCCACGCCACGGGCGTTGCGCGCCTGTTCCGGCGGCAGGTAGTCGGGCGTGCCCAGCAACACCCCTTCGCCGGTAAGTTGGTTCTGGTCGTCGCGCGGCACGGCGGCGTTTTCGTCGAAGAATTCGCGGCCCAAGCCGATGTCGAGGATCTTGACCGATGCGTGAATGGTCGTATCCGGCTGCCCCGAGACGCGCGCCGGCGTGATCATCAAGTTCGAGGGCTTTAAATCGCGGTGGACCAACCCCTGTTCGTGGATGTGCTGCAGGCCGACCAGGACCTGGTAAATGAGACGTACCGCCTCGGCGGCCGGCAAGCGCTTGCGGCGATTGAGTATGTCTTCGAGGGTCTCGCCCTCCAGGTACTCCATGACGATGTAATGCAGGCCGGACGCCTCGCCCAGCTGGAAGGTGCGGACGACATTGACGTGCTTCAAGCGCAGGGCCAGCTTCGCCTCGCGCTGGAAGCGCGTGAGGAGGTATTGATCCTTGGCTTTGGACGGAGGCAAGACCTTGACGGCGAGGACCTGGCCGAGGCTGTGGACGGCCTTGTAGACGCCGGCCATGCGGCCGCGGCCGAGGCGTTCGAGAACCTTGTAGTCGCTGATGAAGAAGCCGTCGGCGTGGCCCTTGCACAACAAGTTGGCCTGGTACTCGGTGAGGTAATGATGGCCGACCAGCCAGCGGCGAAAGCGCTCGAGGTCGTCGGCCTGTGCCTTGGCCTCATTCTGCCAGCGCGTGTAGATCGAGCGCGCGTCATCGACCGAAAGGAGCTTGCTGCGCAACAGCAAGCCGTAGACGTTTTGTACGGTAAGTGCCATGAACCCCCCACCTCGACCGCGAACGGCGCTTTCATCCCTGCCGGTATCATCGCTGGGGCGGGGCGGAAAGGCAAATGGGAAAGGGGTGTGAGATAAATGGTGGACGGAAATTGCGGTAGAGTTTCTATGCCTTGGGTTTACCCGAAACGGATGCAATGAGCAGATTCTTGGCGAGCGTCGAGGCGTAAGCCCGACGTGGTAGCTGCTCACACGTCGGGCTTACGCCTCGACGCTCACCAGGCAATCTTTCCGCGCGCTCCGTTTCCTCAACCTCTATAATGCCCGCATGGGAATGAATCTTGATGCCGCGTTGACTCTCCTGGCCCGCGAGCCTTCCGCGCCGCTCGATGTGGCCGAACTGGCGCTGCGGCTGGCGCGCGACGAATATCCCGATCTCGACGTGGAAGCCTACCTCGGCGAACTGGACGCCATGGCCCACGAAGCGCGGCGCTTCGTCCGCGGCGATTTCGACGCCCGCGTTCACGGGCTATGCCGCTATCTTTTCCACGAGATGGGCTTTCACGGCAACACCCACGACTACTACGATCCGCGCAATAGCTATCTCAACGACGTCCTCGACCGGCGCACCGGGCTGCCGATCACGCTGTCGGTCGTGGCCATTGCCATCGGAACGCGCGTCGGCCTGAACGTCGTCGGCGTCGGTTTGCCGGGGCACTTTCTCGCCCGCGCCATCGACGAAGCGACGGCGATTCTCTTCGATCCATTTCACGGCGGCCGGCGCCTCGACGCCGACGATTGCGCCCAGATGATACGCCGGTTGACACAGCAGCCCTTCGAGGTGCGGCCCGAACACTTGCGGGGGGTGCCGCCGGGGTTGCTGACGGCGCGGCTGCTGACCAACCTGAAAGGCGTCTATCAACGCACCGAGGACTTCCCGCGCGCCGTGCGCGTCCTGGAACGTCTCTGCCAACTGGCGCCGGGCGACGCGGAGCAGCGCCGCGACCTGGGCCGCGCCTTGCTGGCGGCCGAGCAGCCGGGCCGGGCCATCGACCACCTGACGGCTTACGTGCGCATGATGCCGGAAGCCGGCGACGTTGCCGACGTAAAAGAGTGGCTCGACCAGGCCCGCGCCGCCGTGGCCCGCTGGAATTGAGGGATTTCCGTGAGCGATCCCGCGAAGCGCGCGCTGCTCCTAATCGCCCACGGCAGCCGGCAGCCCGAGGCGAACGCCGATTCGTATCACGTCGTCGATGAATTGCGCCGGCGCATGCCCGAAACCCTCGTCGAAGCGTCGTTCCTGGAACTAGCGGAGCCGGACATCGAAACCGGCGGCGACCGCTGCGTGGCGCTCGGGGCGGGTCACGTTATCCTTCTGCCTTATTTCTTGTCGGCCGGCATCCACGTGCGCCGCGATCTGACGGCGGCGCGCGACCATCTGGCGGCGAAGTATCCGCGCGTGCAATTTCGTCTCGCGGAACCGTTGGGCCGGCATCCGTTGTTGCTGGAAGTGGTAGCCGAAAGGGCGCGGGAAGCGGGAGGGTGAGAAACGTCGAATCGCTTGGCGAGCGGGGGGCGTA
>JBBSES010000152.1:0-8997 GCA_038239465.1 Gemmatales bacterium | reverse complement strand
TCGACGATTGAGGTTGGCTGCACTCGTCGGCCCCAACCCGGGGCGGCGGGGGTGTGCGTCGGTTTTAACGGGGGTAGCCCCGCGCAACCCGTGGAGCTAGTGCAGCGTCAAAGCCTCGATTTAGGGTAGAGGCGTCCCGCACCTCGTCTGAATTCTGGCGAATTGAGCTACCCGGACGACGACCCCCCTAGCTAAATTCGCCAGAATTCAGACCCGCGACCCTAAAGTCAAGCCTTGACGCTGCACTAGGCCGACATGCCGTTCTTCGCCCCGGCAAGGGCGCACGAATGGAGACACGGGTAAAGCGCGGCGTCACCCGTGGAACCATTCCAAAGGGAAAATGTCCGCATCCCGAAAACGACGAACGATTGCCCAATCGTCTGTATCCCGAAGCCTTCCTCGAACGTCCAATCCTATACGCGGGCTGGCCGACACCTTCGCGCCGGCGCGCGAGGCATTCGCCCGCGAGGATATAATACCGTCATGAACACCACGAAAATGATGCTGACCGTGGGGCTGGTCGCGGCCGTTACCGTCGGCCTCGTCTGGACCCTATCCGGCGGCGGCCCCCCCGAGAAGAGGAGTGCAATCATGGGAGAGAAAGTCGTCAAAACCGAGGCGGAGTGGCGCGCCGAGTTGGCGCCCGAGCAGTTCCGCGTCGCCCGGCAGAAGGGCACCGAGCAGCCCTTCGCCAACGAGTACTGGAACAGCAAGACTCCCGGCGCCTATCACTGCGTCTGCTGCGGGCAACCGCTGTTCGTCTCGGACACGAAGTATGACTCGGGCACCGGCTGGCCCAGCTTCTGGCAACCCGTCGCCGACAATGCCGTGTCGTTGCATCAGGAGAAGGGATGGATGGACCGGCGTACCGAGGTGGTCTGCAGTCGCTGCGAAGCCCATCTGGGGCACGTCTTCAACGATGGGCCGAAACCGACCGGCCAGCGCTATTGCATGAATTCGGCGGCCCTGAAATTCGAGCCGAAGTGAGTGCGGGTAAGGCCAATACCGATCGCCGTCGGGTTCCCGGGCACCCTGCCGGGAACCCGATTCACTTCCGTTCGCCGCCGACGAATTGCCGCACCAGTTGTTTCAAAACCGTTTCCATGTCCTCGCCTTTATGGACCACGCCGGCCGTGTCCGACGCCAGCTGCTTGCCTTGTTCCGCCGTCAATTCCTGGGCCGTGACCACGACGATGGGCAGCTTCTCGTAACGAGGATCGCGGCGCACGGCCTCCAGAAATGCCGTGCCGTCCATCACCGGCATTTTTAGGTCGAGCAAGACCAGGTCGGGCGAGAAGGTTTCGAGCAGGGCCAACGCCTGGGCGCCGTCGGAGACGGCGCGGAGTTCGGCCCCTTCCTCGCTCAAGGAAGCGGCCAGGAGCCGTTGGCAGTCCTCGTCGTCCTCCACGATGAGCACCTTGCCGCCGCGCGGCCGCAGGTTGCGGCGCAGCACTTCGTTGAGCTTGTCGCGCGTCAGCGGCTTGTCGAGCAGGTCCACCGCTCCCATGACCAGGCCGCCCTGGTCGCGGGCGACGATGCTGACGACGACGACGGGGATGCCTTGCAACGACGGATCGGCCTTCAATTCTTTCAACACTTCCCAGCCCGATTTGCCGGGCATCATCAGGTCGAGGGTGATCAGGTCGGGCCGATGTTGCCGCGCCAGCTGCAAGCCTTCGTCGCCGCTGCCCGCCGTCATCACGCGATAGCCCGCTTCCTCCAGGAAGTTCATCATCAAAATGCGCGAGTCGGATTCGTCGTCGATGACGAGGACGCGCTTGCCGGCCGTCATTCGCGTGGGTGGCGGCGTCAATTCGATGGGCGCGGGCGGCGGGGCGGTCACGGAACGCACCGGCGCGGGACGGCCGCCGTCGTCGTCGGTCGCCGTCGGCCGGGGACCGAGCCAGACGCGGAAGGTCGAGCCTTGGCCCACTTCGCTGCTGACATCGACTTGATAGCCGAGGAGTTGGCACAGCGACCGCGAGATCGTCAGCCCCAGGCCGGTGCCGCCGTACTTGCGCGTCGTCGAGTTGTCCGCCTGTTGGAAGGCCTCGAAGATCGCGGCTTGACGGTCCTTGGGGATGCCGATGCCGGTGTCCACCACGTCGAGATAGATTGGCCGGCGGCTTTCCGGCTCGACGCCGACACGCAGGGTGACACTTCCCTTCTCGGTGAACTTCAGGGCGTTGGCGACGAGGTTGATGAGGACTTGTTTGAGCTTGCCCGCGTCGGTGCGCAGCGAGGCGACGGCCAGGGGGATGTCGGCCTGCAGCTTGACTTCCTTGGCCCGCGGTTGGCCGCCGATCTGATTCAAGACTTCGGGAATGAGCGCGTTGAGCGACACCTCGGCCCACTCGACTTCCATGCGGCCCGCTTCGACTTTCGACAAGTCGAGGATGTTGTTGATGAGCGCCAGCAGGTGCTTGCCGTTGTCGAGGATGCGATGCAGGTAGGTCAGGTCCTGCTCGCGCAGGTTCTTGGCCTTGTTCTTGAGCAAGATGTTGGCGAAGCCGATGACCGAGTTCAAGGGCGTGCGCAACTCGTGGCTCATGCGCGCCAGGAAGTCGCTCTTGGCGCGGCTGCCCGCCTCCGCGGCATCGCGCGCCTGGCACAAATCTTCTTGCATCTGCTTCAACGCGGTGATGTCGGTGCGCAGGCTAACGACCCCGCCTTCGCTGGTGCGGCTGTCGCTGATGCGCACCCAGCGATGGTCGAGTTGTTGTTCGACGACGCTCGGCGCCTGGCGAACCTCGGCCAAGCGCTCGGCGACCCAGGCATCGACGTCCGTGACGCCCGGCATGTGGCCGCCACGCGCGAAGAAGCCGCGCAAGATGGCTTCGTAGGGGGTGCCTGGGCGCATGAGCGGCTCGGCCTCGGGATACATCTCGCGGTATTGCCGGTTGCATATCAGCAGCCGTTCGTCGGGGCCGAACATGACCAGGCCGCCGTCCAGGCTTTCGAGGGCGTCGGTCAAGTGACCGCGCGTGCGGCGCAACTCGCGCTCGGCCTGCTTGCGTTCGATGAACTGGCCGATTTGCCCGCCGATGGTGGCGAACATCTGCACCAACTCGGGCGACGGCTCCTCGCGCAGATCCTGGCTGAAGAAATCGACCACGCCCATCACTTCCGCGCCGTGGCGAATGGGAAAGGCGATGGCGCTGTGCAGTCCCTCGGCGCGGGCGGCGGCGGTGCGCAGGAAATTAGTATCGGCCGTCACGTCCGGGATCCAGACGGGGGCCGCTCTCTCCCAGGCGCGGCCGGGCAGGCCGATCCCCTTGGCGAAGCACACCTCGCGCGTCCGCGCCCCGAAGCGCGATAGGTCCAACCCCTCGCGCGCCCAGTGATCGACGTGTACCAAAACATCCTTGTCCCGGTCGCGCTGCCACAGGCCGCCGAAGTCCCAGCCGAGGCCGTCGCAGATCACTTGCAGGATGCGCCGGGTGGCGGCTTCCAGGTTCGGCGCATCAGCGAGGACGCGCGTGATGGCGTGGTGCGTCGCCAACTCGCGCTCGGCGTGCTTGCGTTCGGTGATATCGTGCTGCACGACGACGCCGCCGCGAACGATGCCGTCGGCGTCGCGCATCGGCCGCGCGTTCGCGCTGATCCAGGTGCCGCGCGCCGCGTCGGGGGCGCGCACATACATCTCCACGCCGTCGGCCCACTCGCCGCGTAGCGCGCGGACTATCGGCAACCGATCCACGGCGAAGGGCGTGACCTGGTCCGGCTGAAAGAGGTGGAAGCAGTCGGCCCAGTCGGCCGGCCCGCGGCGGGGCGGCATGTTGCCGTGCAAGCGCCTGGCCGCGCGATTGAAGACGAGGAATTCGTCCTTGTCGTTCACGACCATGACGGCGTCGGCCATGCTGTCTAGCACCGAATGCAGGATGACCGTCTGTTCGCGTAAGCTACGCTCGGAACGCGCCAGGTCCTCGGCCTGGGCCGCCAGAATAACTTCCGCCTGCTTGCGTTCCGTGGTGTCGTGGGCCACGGCGTAGGTCAGTTGCGATTGCGGAAACGGCGCCGCCGTCCAGCTCAGCCAGCGGTGCGTGCCGTCCTTGCACTGGTAGCGATTTTCGAACGCGATGGTGACGCGGCCTTCAGCCATGTGCCGCGCCTCGGCCTGAGTCCGTTCGCGGTCGTCGGGGTGGACGAAACTGAGATATGGCCGTGACCGCATTTCCTCCTCGCTCCAACCCAGGGTGGCGGTCCAGGCCGGATTGAGGCGTTTGAAATAGCCATCGAACCCGGCGATGCACAGCATATCGAGTGAGAGAGTAAAGAAGCGGTTCAACTCTTCTTCCGCCTGCTTGCGAGCGCTAATGTCGCCCGCGATACCCATGAACCCGGTGATGCCGCCCTCGTCGTCGCGCAGGGCCGTGACCGAGAGAAGGACCGGGAAGCGTGTGCCGTCCTTGCGGATGTACGTCCACTCATGCTCGTCCGTTTGACCGCGGCGCGGCAAGGCGATGAATGTCTCGACCGTCGCCGCGATCGGTTCGCCGAGTTGGACCGACAGTTGGGCGGCGCGCCGCGCGACTTCGTCGGGGTCGTGAATGATGGCGGGCGTGGTCCGGCCGATCAGTTCGTCCGCGCGATAGCCGAGCCAGCGCTGCGCGGCGGCGTTGATGCTGCGAATGATCCCGTGGGGGTCCGAGGAAATGATGCTGTAGTTGGCGCCGTCGAGGATGGCACGTTGCAGGGCCAGCGTTTCGCGCAAGCTTCGCTCGGCGGTCTCGCGCTGCTCAATTTCGCGGACGAGGTCTTGGTTAGCCGCCGTCAGGTCGGCGGTGCGTTCGTGGACGCGCAGTTCCAGTTCGTCGTGGGCGCGGCGCAGTTCGGCCTCGTCGCGGCGCCGACGCGTGATGTCCTTGAAGACAACCACGGTGCCGACGAGCGTTTCGCCGTCGTGCATAGACGTGCTGACGCATTCCGCCGGGAAGACGCCGCCGTCCTTGCGTCGGAATTCCTCGTTTTCGGCTTTCTCGTGCAGGCTCTTGTTGCAATCGTCGGGGCAGTTGCCGCTCTGGCAGGCGTGTTCTCGATGCGGTGCATCTTTCCCGAGCAATTCGTCGGCGGCGTAACCGAGCATGCGCGTGGCCGCCGGGTTGATGAACGTGACGCGGCCGTCGAGATCGAGGCCATAAATGCCTTCGCCCGCCGAATCGAGGATCAGCTGCATCCGCTGGCGCAGCGATTCCAGCGCTTTCTCGGCGAGACGGTGTTCGCCGACTTCGCGCTGTAGGTCGCCGTTGGCCGCCGTCAATTCCTCGGTGCGCTGGGTGACGCGGCTCTCCAACTCGTGGCGCGCTTGGCGCAGTTCCGTCTCAACGCGTTGGCGCTGGGCCACGTCGCGGTTGATCATGACGCCGCCCACCAGCACCAAGAGAAACGCCAGCAAGCTGCTGGCGCCGATCACTTCGGTCGCGCGGCGAGCGGTAGTCTTGACTTGGGCATCGCGTTCCTCCAGATACTTCTCCTCCTGCTGCTTCATGCGGAGCATCAGGCCGCGCCGTTGATTGACGAGTTCGCGGCCAACGCGCAATTCTCGATCTTGCTCCGCTGCCCCTTTGTCGCCGGCGCGCTTCAGGGCGATCGAACGCTGGATCGAGGCGCGGTGGGCCTCGGTCAAACGCCGCAATTCCGCCACGCGCTCCGATTGCTCGGCACTGTCTGCCACCATCTCGGACAGATGCCCGAGGTCGGCCGTAAGCACCTCGTCGGCCAGGCGATAGGGCTGCAAATAGGTTTCCTCGCCCGTCAGCACGAAGCCACGACGGGCGCTTTCCATGTCGCGGCCCGACGCCGATATCGCTTCGAGGCGCGCGATGACGTCGTGCGTGTGCGCGACCCAATCCGCCGTTTGCACAAGATGGGTAGTCGTGCGGTACGACACCAGGCCGACGACGGTCAGCACCAGCAACGCCCCGGCCACGCCGATGTTCACCTTGCGTCGAATGGAGACGAGCGGCACGCGCCGCGGAGTGGATGGCATGAGCGTCATTCCGAGGAGAGGAGGCGTTCGATGGCCGTCAGCAGCAGGTCTTCGTCCACGATTGGCTTGGTGACGTAATCGTTGAAGCCGGCGGCCAGGTATTTATCGCGGTCGCCGCTCATGGCGTGCGCCGTCAGGGCGATGACCGGCAGGGCACTCAATCGAGCGTCGGCGCGGATGTGCCGCAACACCTCGGTGCCGTCCATGCCCGGCAGCGAGATATCGAGCAACACCAGGTCGGGCTTGTCCTCGGGAAGCCCCGCGAGCGCGGACGCTCCCGCCTCGTATTCCGTAATCTCGTACTCATCTTCGAGGAGCGCCCGGACGAGCAAACGGTTATCCGGGTTGTCTTCGACCACCGCGATTTTCTTCATGGCAATGCGTCTCGCTTGGCTTGCAAACCGTCCTTCGCCGCGGCGAAGGCTTCTTCCAGCGGGGCGATGAGTGGTGAGGTCTCCGGGCCGCGCCCGCTCATGGCCAGGCTTTCGATGCGGTCGCACAAGTCTTGCACGGAAACAGCGCCCAGGTTGGCGGCGCTCGATTTCAAGGAATGCGCCGCCTGCTCGACGGCCGGCCAATCGCCCGCTTGCTCTCCGCGCCGGGCCGCTTCCAGGCGCGTCGGGCCGTGCGACAAAAACAGGTCGATCATTTCGCGGACGAACGTCACGCCGCCCAGTTCGTGGAGGCGGGCAACGGCGCCGTCGAGTTTGACCGCTTCGAACAATGAACGGAGGCGGAGGCCGAATGAATCGGGATCGCCAGCGCGCGGCAGCTGCCCCGCGCCCGTCCCCAGCAATAGCACCGGAATCCGCGCCGTCGCCCGCTTGCCTTGCAGCAGCTGGCACAACGCGCCGTCGTGGTTCGCGCACACCAAGACGACGTCGGGCCGCTCCGCCTCGCATATCGCCAAGGCTTCCGCCGGCTCGACAGCCTGGAACGTATGCCACGAGTCCACGCTTTCGAGCGCCGCGCGCACCGCGTCGTCGGCATCCGCGAGCAACAATTTTCGGATCGCCATCGCCTACCCTCCAGAGAATACAATAGGCGAACGGAGGCCCGTGCCGCCATTTTCCAGGCGCCGGCTTCGCTCATCGCTCGAGTTTAGCAAGGGAGAAGCAATCATGGCGCGTACCGCTCACATCCGCCGCGAAACCGGCGAAACGCTCATCGACCTGCGGCTCGACCTCGACGGCAGCGGCCGCGCCGAAGTGACGAGCGGCGTCGGCTTCTTTGACCACATGCTGACGCTACTCGCCAAGCATAGCCTCATCGACGTGGCGGTGCAGGCAAAGGGCGATTTGCACATCGACGCCCATCACACGATTGAAGACGTGGGCATTTGCTTCGGCAAGGCGTTGGTCCAGGCTCTGGGCGACAAGGCCGGCGTTCGCCGCTACGGCAGCGCTACGGTGCCGATGGACGAGGCGTTGGTTACGGCCGCCATCGACCTGAGCGGCCGGCCGTTCCTGGTGTGGAACGCCGAGGTGCCGGTCGAACGCCTCGGCGACTTCAACACGCAGCTGGCCGAGGAATTCTGGCGCGCGGTATCGAGCGCCGGCTTGCTCGACCTGCATGTACTCTGCCACTACGGGCGGAATAGCCATCACATCATCGAGGGGATCTTCAAGGCGTCGGCGCGGGCACTGCGGCAAGCGGTCGAGAGCGATCCGCGGATGACGGGAGTGCCATCCACGAAGGGAGTGCTTTGAAAAGGTGGATGGTGGACGCAAGAGGCATCCCGTAGGGTGCGTTGTTTTCCTTCCCAAGCTCGGTCCCACGAACGGGCTTTACGAAGTCGATGGAGGGGGCATGGCGTTCCTTAAACTGTTCCCACCCGAAGGCGGTGAGGCGTTGCCAGTGGCCGACGTGATCCGCCGGTTGGGGGACGAATTCGCGGTCGTTGACGCCGACCCGGACGCGGGCCAAGATTATGTGGCCGGCATGATCGCCGCGACCTTGCGCTTCTCCGACGCGGTCCCCGGTAAGCAAGAGCGGCTGACCTGGTTCCAGTCGCTGCAAGACGAGGCGGTCCTCGTATCGTTTGGCGACGATCTCGGTTTGCTGGCATCGTGCTGCGTCATGTCTGGCGCGGAGTTGTTTTTCGACAGCCGGGACGAGATAGACGGCCCCGCCCGGCCGTTGGTCGAGCGCGCCGCGTCGGCGCTCGGATACACGCTATTTGAGGGGTGATGCCAGGCTGGAAAAGTAGAGGCTCGAACCTCGATCCAGACAACATGTATGGAGAGTTCACATGTCCTTGCGTCCAGGCGTTCTCAAGGCGGCGTTCGCCGCGATCTCCTCATCGGCAGTGGCTCAGGGGTTGGCCGCCGCTCCCGACGTGCCGAAGGAGATCGCCGTGCCCGCTGGGCACGAGATGTTGTTTCAATTCGAGGCCAAGGGCGTGCAAATCTACAAGGCGGTGGCGGACAAAGACGGTAAGCTGGAATGGGTGTTGGATGCTCCCTTGGCCGACCTGTTCGACGGCAAGGTGAAAGCCGGGTGCCACTACGACAACCCGCCATCGTGGGAAGCCGTGGACGGCAGCAAGGTCGTCAAGACCGGCGACGCCACGGCGGCAAAGGCACCCAACGACAAGGCGGACATTCCCTGGCTGCTGGTCAAAGTGAAAGCGGAGGAAGGCGCCAAGGGTATTTTCAGCCCCGTAACTTACATCCAGCGCGTGCAGACCGAAGGCGGCAAGGCGCCGGCCGACAAGCCGAAGCGGCTCGGGACGAAAGTGGGTGTCGCGTATCGGGCGGTGTATTATTTTTACGGCAAAGCGGAGTGAGGCACCGATGGGCTTCTTTGACAGGCTATTCGGCAAGAAGCTAGTGCAGCGTCAAGGCTTGACTTTAGGGTCGCGGGTCTGAATTCTGGCGAATTCAGCTACGGGGGTCGTCGTCCGGGTCGCTGAATTCGCCAGAATTCAGACGAGGTGCGGGACGCCTCTACCCTAAATCTAGGCTTTGACGCTGCACTAGTCGCACCCACTTTTGACTTGGACGACG
>JBBSES010000151.1:0-9001 GCA_038239465.1 Gemmatales bacterium | reverse complement strand
GCGACCAACGCTGAAAGCGTTGCATAGGTGACGGTTTGCTATCGGACAATGCTTGGGCCGATCCGCAACCCCGTCGGGGTAGGGCATGGGCGGTGACGCCGTGACCCAGGGTAGCCGCTGCGCGGCAACCCTGGGCTATGGGACGCAACCCCGTTGAGGTAAATACCGTGTTTCACTATTCGCGCGGTTGGCAATAGCACCGCGTCAGGGCTTAAATTTCAGGTGCGACGTTTTGCCCATCATCTGAATTCTGGCGAATTCAGCTACCGCGTGACTCCAAAGTCGAGCGTTGACGCCGCGCTAGCGCCACTGCTTCAACTGCTCCACCACGCGCAGCACGTCGTTGCGCCGCTTCTCGAACACCGCGAACAGGGTCAGAATCGCCATGCCCAGGACGATGCCGCTCGCCCACCAGACCCATGTTTGACTCTTGCTGACGGCCGCGTGCCAGATCATCGAGAAGAGGACGAGGCCCAGGAAGCCGGCGCCGAGGAACAGGTAAGCGCGGACACGCAGCAGGATGCCGAGCAACATGCCGCCGACGGCGAGAAACATGAGGACCACCGGTGGCCACCACGTTTGCCCGATGCCTGAAATGAACATGTCGGCCGTCGAGGAGAGATACAACAGGCCCAACGCGACGTAGCGCAAGCCCAGTGCCTGCGCCGGCGGCAGGCGGTCGCGGTTCAATTGCTCGGCGACCAGCAGGATGACCGCCACCGGAATCAGCCACACTTGCGGATGGGCCAGGAAGGCGATGCCGTTGTGGGCCAGGAGACACCAGAGGCCGAAGTTGGCGGATAAGGCCGCGACCACGGCCCAGCGGAACGAGTGCTTGCGCGCCGCCACGACGCCGTACAGCACGCTGCTCAGTCCCCAAAGCAGGGCGTATTTGTCGTAAGCCCCCGGCCAGCGCGCCGTGGCCTCGATAGCGAACAGCGGCCGTACCCAGAACGAAAGCAACGGCAGCAGCGGCAAAAACAGCGCGGTGCGCTCCAATGGCTCGGCCAGAACGAGCAATCCGCGGCGCCGGCAAAACTCGCTCGCGCCGACCCCGGCGAACGCCGCCAGCAGCACCAGGATCGTCCAGTAGGGCGCCAGGAAACCGCCGAACAGCTGCGGCATGGTCAGGCGAATATGCACGAAGAGCATCGCCAGTATCGCCTCGGCGGCGTAGACGTAGCGCTGCCGGCCGCGTTCCGTCAGCTGGAACGGGTCGCTGCCCGGACGCAGCGCGAAGGAGAGAGCGGCGGCGACCAATCCGCCGAGGGCGAGCGTCACCACGCCGATGGCCCACGGCTGCAAGGGAGCCTGGCGCGTGGCGGCATCATAGAGCGCGACTTCCTGCACTAGCACGGCCGCGAGCGCGAGCATGGCCATCGCCCCAAGGATCGGCCCCAGACGCCGCGTCGCCGCCGACCAGCGCGGCGCCAGATAGCCGGAAACGGCGGCGTAGAGCATCGTCATCACGGCCAGGGCAGTCATGACGACCACGGAGCGATGCAACCCCAGCGCGGGAGCGGTCGGGCCGACGACGACCCAGCCCGTCTCGGCGACCACCAAGACGCCAAGCAATAGCGTGGCATGGCACAGGAAATCGGCCCACGTCTCGACGGCCCGCGCCGCCAGCAACGCCCCGGCCGGAATCAGCAATACCAACGCCAGAGGACCGGCGAAACCGCGCGGCATCGGAAACGTGAGCGCCACCCAAACGCTGAGCGCGACCACGACGGCGGCCAGCAGCGATTGCACCGGCGGTACGAAAGCGCCTGGCCAATCGCGGTCGGGCATGGCGAGGGAGCGGCGGGCGCCGAGGAGCCGCGGCCAACTCCAGGCGATGGCACTGGCCAGCGCGACGTGGCCGCCCAGCGCCAGTGTCGCCGCCCAGCCGAGTTCGACGGCGCCGAGGTCATGGCCCACGAATGACAAGCCTATGGCAATCAGGCCGGCGGCGTACAAGCCCGGCCCCCCCAGCCGGCTCCAGGGATTCCACAGGGAGAGCGCCGCCGCCAGCGTCGTCGCCAGCAGCGCGGCCCACGTCAGCGAGCCGCCCATCTGTAGTCGTCGGCCCTCGAACTCTTGCCCGAGGCCGAGGGCGACGAAGCCGCCCAGCGCCGCCAGGCTCAAGATCGTGGCCATTTGACTGTAATTCAGCCAGGCCCAACGCTGCGCCCGGATGCCGAGCCGGTCGCCGAGCGCGACCTGCAGCGCGGTCCAGAAGGCGGCGCTTGTAGCCGTGGCCAGGACGCTGACGGCCACGAAGCCGGCCAGGTCGTGCGGCCCCCACTGCAGCCACAGCAGCCAGCCGGACAGGACGAAGAGCAGGCCCGATTGATAAACATGCCGCTCGCGCCCGGTCCAGAGCGCCATGCCGATGGTCAGGAAACTGACGGCGAGGACGGCACCGGCCGACCAGTACGGCGCCTGCGGATCGGTCACGCCGCGCAGGGCGAGCACGACGACGAGCGATCCAATGACGGTCGTCCAACGCTGCACCTGCGGCAGCGAATCTTCGAGGAACGCGAGCCAGCGCGTCGAGGCGGCGCCTTCTTCTTCCAGCGCGAACGTCATCGGTTGGCTCAGGCGAAAGGCGACGGCGACCAGGCCGAGGGTCAAGAGCAGCGTGCCCGTCGCCACCCAGCTAACGAGCCAGACGTGATAGGCGATCCACAACCCCAACGTGTCCCAGGGCGTCACCGAGCAAGCGAGCAGGATGCCGAAAGCGAGAGCGTTCAGCGCGACCAGCGAGAAACGCTTCGGCAGCGCCGCCCGCGAGGCGTACCACAGACTGGCGGCCAGCGGTGGCAACAGGGCCAGCCAGCCGCCGGCCCGGCCGATCCCTTCGAGAATCGCCGGCGGCGCGCCGGGGAGAAGGAACAGCAGCCAGGCGGCATAGCTCAACGTGAGGGCATTGGCGGCCAGGCCGAGGACGATGTGCAGCGCCAGCAACGGGCTGGCCGACAGCCGCAGTTCCAGGCTTTCGTAAAGCCGCTGGCGGAGCAGCAGCCAGAGCAGCGCGCCCGTCCCGCTAGCGGCGGCATAGGCTTGCAGGAGATAGACCGGCAGACCATCGAAGGGCGCGTCGATGTGGACGTGCCAGACGACCAGGCACGCGGCGAGGTTGATGCCGAGGCCGGCGAGGAAGGCCCATTCCTCGCGGCGACGGCCGACGGCCACGACGGCGCCGGCCACGCTGGCCAGGGTCAACGCGGCGGCGGCCCACAGCTGATCCTGATGCCAGAACGCCGCCTTGACGCTCAAGCCGACCGCCAGCGAACCGGCGACGCGCACCCAGGCGACAGCCACATCGGCCACGCCCTCGGGGCTATCTTCGGAGTTATGGAAGAGCGCGCGGCGAGCGCCGATCAGTGCCCAACCGGCCGCGTAAGCGGCGGTGCCGAGCATCAAGGTTCGATAGCCGGCGCTGGTGGATTCCGTCCGGCGCGCGGCATTGGCGGCCAGGAAGGCGATGGCGGCCAGCCCGAGGTCGCCGCTTTCCCAGGTGAGGAAGGAACGCCGATGCCACGCCAGCGCAAGCGTGGTCGCTATCAAGGCGAGCCAACCGAGCGCCGTGCCGCTTCCCGTCGCCCAGGTGCCCAAGGCGGGATAGACTGCGCCCGGCCCCGTCGGCGGGATGTTGGGTATGGCGGCGGCCAGGGAGACCAGAATGCCGACGAACGAACCGACAATGCCAACGAGGGCCAGGCCGACCTGCGCGGTCATCAATCCTCGGTTCCACGGTGCCGTATCGCTCTCGCGCCAGGCTTCGACGTAGGGCCGACTCGCTAGCCAGAGAAGTGCCCACAGCGCGGCGGCGCAGGTGCCGAGTTGCAGCACGGCCGCCAGGTCGGCGCCGTCCAGCGAACGGCCTCCCAGCACGACGGCCAACGCATAGCCGCCCATGAGCGCGGCGTCGAGGACCAAGCCCGCCCCGAAAGCGTAAACCGCCGAGCGCTCGCGCAACGCCGTCCCCACCAAGGCGAGGGCGACCAACGCCAACGGCAAGAGGTTGACGTTCAGCATTCCGATGCGGCCGAAAAACGAATCGACGACCGGCGATGGCGCGATGCCCCCGGCGGCGAGCATGGCGATCTGGAAAGTCATGCACAGCACGGGCACGACGCAGGCGGCGAGCAGCAACGCGCGGATGACTCGCGGCAGATTCCAGGCCGCGTCGATGCGGATGCCGTAATTATTCCCCGGCAAGTCGCGCAGCCACACGACCGCCCAGAGGCACAGGAACGCCAGGCTCAAATTCCAGCGCAGCGCGGCATGGACGGCATTGACGTCGATGAACGGGCCGGTCGCCAACAGCGGCACCGTCAGCGCCGACAGGGTAAGGCCAACGATCGCCACGCCCGGCCAACGCTGCCACAATTGCACGACGGCTACCAGAGCCAGCAGGCCGAGCCAGAGCCAGGCGCCGCCGTCGAAGATGTGCAACTGCCACGCGGTTTGGACCGCTTCCGCGTGACGCCAAAATCGGGGGAAGGTCTCGCCGCTGACGACGGCCACGACGCCGACGATGGCGAGGCCCAGTTGCCCGACGACCAGCGCGGCGGCGACGCCTTCATCGAAAGAGGGGAGATAAGTGTCGAGCAAGCGGCGCAGCGGCGCGGCGGTCGGCAGGAGGAAGCGACACCCCGCCCAGCCGAGGCCGAGAAGCGCCAACCCGATGCCGTAGGCGTGCAGGCTCCACGGATCGAGCAAGGCGCGTGGGTAAGTGTCCGCGACCCAGGGTTGGCCTTCGAGCCAGTGGGTCACGACGTATATCACGGCCACGCTCAGCGCCGCCTGAAACGCCGTGAACACGCGCGGCCAGCGTTCCAGCCAGGCGACGGTCAACCAGAAGGTGGCCAGCCAGGTTGCGTAGCCGGCGAAGGCGAGCATTTCCGTCCGGGCGGGCAAGGCGACGAAAGCGGCGGCCAGCACGGACGCGATCAACGCCGCCTGGCGCAACGGCTCGGCGAGGACGGCTTGCCCCCGCGATATCCGGCTGCCGAGCGCGGCCAGGGTGGCGTGGACGAGCAACGCCAGGAGCAGCGAGCCGGAAACGCTGCGATCGGGCACGTTCCAGCCCAGCGCGTGCCACAGCGCGACGAAGAAGAAAGCCGAGCCGAGCCAGGTCAAGAGTGCCGCGTCGAAGACGCAGGCGAGGACCAGGGCGTTGGCGGCCAGAAGGGCGAACGTACCGGCGTTGAGACTAGGACCGGGAAAACCGGGGATGGCGAGCATGAATAGCAATGCCGCTCCCCCGGCGGCGAAGGAAGCGCGTGGCAAGGGATCGGCCAGGAAAGGCGGCAAGAGGCGATGTTCCCCGCGCAGGTCGCCGATCAAACGAATGACGGCCAACAGCAGCGCTTCCGCCGCCAGCGCGATGGCTCCGAGCGCCCAATCATTGGGTGCGATGGCCTGTATCAGCCAGAGCGTTGCCCCGAATACCAGGCCGCAGCTGACATAGGTGAGCGATGCGCGCCGCCAGCGGAAATTGCTGGCCACGGCGCCGAAGGCATAGAGGACATAGACCAGCGCGGCACGGAGCGGCTGGGCGATGCCGGAGGGCGTCACCAGCGCGAGGCTGAGGAGCCCCGCGACGCCGGCGCCTATCCCATAGGCGCTCGCGTCGGCGGAACGGCCCCCGCGCGCGAAGACCTCGGCCGTCGAGCCGAGCAAGATAACGAGGACAACCAACGCCGTGCCGCAATCCAGCGATACCAGCCAGCGCGCCAGACCGATATCCGAGATGCCGATAAGCGCGTGGCAGGCGGTCAGGAAGCCGAGGGCCAAACAGGGCAGCGCGACGGCGTGGGCCGCCGGCAGCCGATAGCGCAGGCCGACGCCGGTGAGGACCGTGAAATTGAGGGCGCACACGATGAAGAGGGAAAGCGGCGTCGGCCAGGCGAGGGCGACGGCGCTCAGCATTACGACCATGCCGGCGAGCGCGGTGGCCGTGCCCGCCGTGCGCGTGCCGGCGGCGCCGGGTTGGTCAGTCAGGCGCTGATGCACGAACAGGCCGCACGCCAGCGGCGTCATGCCGGCCAGGGCGATAAGCGGCGATAGTCGTTGTAAACCATGAACGAGGTCGCCGCTGCGATACGCCAGGAAGCCGAGCGCCAGCCCGAGGGCAAAAACGGCGATGCCCAGGAAACCGAGCAGCTGCCGGGCCGAGAGTTCGGGCAGCGGTGCCGGGCGCAAATTACCGCGCAGCAGTCCGGCGACGGCCAACCCGGTGCAGGCCGCCGGCGCGGCGCCGAGCAAGAGGAACCACGCCAGGGCTGGCGCGTCCCCCGGCGTCCACTCGGGGACGAGGAGCGGCCCACACGCGGCGCCGACCACGGCCAACGGCAGCAGCCACGATTGGCCCGGCACCAGCACGCGCCCCGCCGCGCGCAACAGGAAGGTAAAGATCAATAGCGAACCGCCGGCCACGGCGAGGTCGAGCGTCGATTTGCCGCCGCGCTCGCTGCGCAGCCCCGCCATCACGAGAAAATCGAGCGGTATCAAGAGCGTGCCGATGACCAGTAATCCTCGACTGGTCGATTCCAGCTTCCAGTGATGCAGCGTGTACAGGCCGGCGCCGAGCAAGCCGGCCGTGATGCCCGCGAAGATCAGGAACGGGAAGTAGGGAATCTGTTCGAGCGTCTGCCAGAGGCTGATGACCAACGCCACGGAACAACCGACGATGAGCAGGCCGCCGATCAGTTCGCCCCAGAGGATGTTGCGGTCCTCCATGAACGCGGCCAACACCTCGCCCCACGACCGGCGCGGCGGCCGCGGAGGGACAGGCACGGGAGGAGGCGGCGGCGGCGTTTCGACGCGCGCGGCACGGGCCACGACCGGCACCCTGGGGACAGCCACCGCCGGAGGCGCCGCCGGCACGAGGATGGCGTCCAGGATGTCGTCATCTTGCGCGGGCGGCGCGAAACGACGCGGCGCTTCGCGCGGCGGCGCCGAAGCGGCAGTCACTTCGACGGCTCGGTAGGGCACGATTTCGACGGTCAACGGCGGCGGCACGGGAGATACGTTGGCCGGCGCCACGGGCAGAGGTTGGGGAGCGACGACGGGCGCGGTCTCGGGAACTTGCCAGACGAGCAAGCGGTGTTGCCGGCGATTCAACGCGCCCTGGAGGAGAGCGAGGACCGAGGTTTCGAGGCTGCCTTCCTGGCGAAAGCGTTGCAGCTGGCGATGGACCGCTTCGAGGTCGGCAAGCTCTTGTGCCGTGGCGCTATCGAGTTCGAGGCCGCAGGTTTTGCACTTCGTTGCCGCCAAGGGCAGCTGCCGGCCGCAGCGGGGGCAATCGTCGGGGACCGTTGACGAGACGCCGCGCGGCGTGGGCGACGAAGCTCCCAGCAGCTTCGCCGCCAAGACCCAGATGCCGTGACCGACCAGCGTGACGAGACCGAGCAGGACGCCGAGGATGAACAACCCGAAGCAAAAGTCGGCGGACACACAGGCCCCCTTTGCCGGAAAGCGCGCGGCTTTGCCGGCGAGCGGGGGGCGTTAGCCCCCCGTGGTTCTCCAACAGAAATCCACGGGGGGCTAACGCCCCCCGCTCGCCAAGCATAGGCTTGTTTTCATGCGTTTCGGATGCGGCGCAAGAGAAATGCGTTCGCCGCGCTTATCCAAATAGGCGGCGCCCAGGGCAAAAGATAACGCGCCGCGCGCGATTCTGGGAGTAAGACGGCCGACCTCCGCTTTTATTCCCGACGACTTGCACTACACCGACTTCAAGGCCGCCGCCACCTCGGCGGGCGTCTGAAACCGACTCTCCGGCCGCTTGGCCATCATCTTGCTCAGGATGGCCACCACGCCCGTCGGCGTGTCGCGGCGCAGCAGGGCCAGCGGCACCGGCTCCTCGGTCTGATGCCGGCGCAGCTTCTCGGCCGCCGTGCCGCCCGGAAAGGGCACGCGGCCGCTCAGCAGGAAATAGAGCGTGCAACCGAGACTGTAGATGTCCGAACGCACGTCTTTCGGACCGCCCGGCCGAGCGCGCTCCGGCGCCAGGTAATCGGGAGTGCGCGGCGAGGCGACCTCCACCGTGCCGCCGCTGCCCGCCGTCGGCTCCAGGAGATTCAGGCCCAGGTTGCGGACCTTGACGACCGTGAGCGCGGCGGCGCTGAGCTTCGGTCCCGAACCGCTGCCGCTCCCCGGAGCGCTCGTGCTGGCGCCGGGCCGCGTGGCCAGCAGGTTCGACGGCTTCACGTCGCGGTGCAACATGCCGCGCTCGTGGGCGTGCTGCAGGGCCAGACTCGCCTGAAGGATATAGCTGCACGCGAGCGAAATGGACAGCGGCCCCGACTGCTTGACCAGCCGCTCCAGGTCGATCCCCTCGACGTATTCCATGGCGAAGAAATGGGTGTCGCCGACCGGCCCGGAATCGTAGGCGTGGACGATGTGCGGATGCGACACCTGCCCGGCCTGCATGGTCAGTTCGTAGAAGCGCTCCACGGCCGCGGGCTGGGCGAGCAACTCGGGCCGAATCACTTTCAGGGCGACGAGCCGATTCATGCGTCGGTGGCGTGCCTTGTAGACCGGCCCCATGACGCCGTCGCCGAGCTTGGCGAGCAGGATATAGGGACCGTGGACCAGGTCGCGGCCGCCGGCCTTGAAGAGCTGGTTGGCCTGGTAGGGCGTTAGCACGTCGCGCTTGAGGAGTTCGAGGGTGAAGGAACGGGCGTCGGTGAATTGCCCGCGCAGTTCGCCGAGCAACGGTTCGAGTTGCGCGGATTCGAGCAGCCCGCTTTGCTTGAGGGCGTCGATCAGGGTGGCGACCGAGGCGATGGCCATGATGCTGTCACCGAGAGGCCGGGTCGGGCGGACGACGGGAGCCTGTGCAAACCTCGCCCCATCCTATGCCGACGAAACGAAGTGGAGCACGGATTTTTCGGCGCGGCCGCGCGGCTGCGTGGTTTTTCCGATCCTGGCGAGCGTCGAGGCGGTAGCCCGACGCTCGCCAGGTTCGGGAAAAAGGGGTCGGGTTATTTTGGCGGTAGCCCTACGT
>JBBSES010000150.1:0-9007 GCA_038239465.1 Gemmatales bacterium | reverse complement strand
CCGCTCGAAGGTGCGCATCAGGTCGTGATGGCTGACCAGGCGGAGGTCGCCGGCTTTGCGGAAGCGAATGCGGAATTTGTCGCGGACCATGCAGCGCGGTCCCGTCCCAGCATGGGGCTGGGGGAAAGGGGAACAGCGGCGGCGCGAGGATCGGCGATCGGGGTTCAGGAAGTGAAGGCTGGCGGCAGGGAGAGGGGCCTTCATTGGCCGTGCCGTGGCTCCCCGGCGCGAACGCTCACGATGTCCAGTGTCCTAACCGACGACTTCGGGCAGGATGCGCCGCGTTTGTTCCCGCAAATAGTTGTTCACGTCGCGCGCCGTTTCCAGACGGAGCGCTTCTTCGGCCACGTAAGTGGCCTCCTCGATCGAGACGGAGCGGATGATCTTCTTGATCTCCGGTATATTGTGGGGCGTGACGCTTAGTTGTCGTAAGCCCATGCCCAGGAGCAGCAGCGTGTAAATCGGCTCGCCGCTCATTTCGCCGCAGACGTTGACGTCGATTTCGTGCTTGCGGGCGGCGGCCACCACCATCTGGATGAGCCGCAGCACCGCCGGGTCGCCGGGACTATAGAGGGAGGCGACGTTTTCGTTGGTCCGGTCGGCCGCCAGAGTGTATTGAATCAGGTCGTTGGTGCCGATGGAAAAGAAATCCACCTCGCGCGCCAGCTGGTCGGCCATGATGGCGGCGCTGGGGACTTCGATCATCGTGCCGATGGGCAAATGGCGGTTGTAGGGAATCCCCTCTTCTTCCAGGTCTTCTTTGACCTCCGCCAAAATCATCTTGCACTGGCGCAATTCGAGCAGCGTGCTAACCATGGGGAACATGATGCGGACGTTGCCGACGGCGCTTGCCCTTAAAATGGCACGCATTTGCGTTTTGAACAAGGTCAAATTCCGCAGGCACAGGCGAATGCTGCGCAAACCGAGGAACGGGTTGCGCTCGCTGACGGCCGGTTCGCTGGCGATGGCGAACTTGTCGGCGCCCAAATCGAGCGTGCGGATGACGACGGGTTTCTCCGGCCCGAGCAGGCGCAAAACTTCGGTATAAGCGGCGAGGTGGTCGGCCTCGGTCGGGTCGGAGTGCTTGCCGAGATAGAGGAATTCGGTGCGATAAAGACCGACGCCGCCGGCGCCGCGCTCCAGGCATTGCGTCGCCTCGCGCGGGAATTCGATGTTGCCGAATAACTGGACCGGCGTGCCGTCCTTGGTGACGGCCGGCAGGTCGCGCAGTTCGCCGAGGCGCGTCTCGAAGTTACGGAAGGTGCTGCGCGTGACTTCGTAGCGGCGCAGGGTATCTTCGTCGGGTTCGAGGATGAGGAGGCCGCGATTGCCGTCCACGATGACCAAGTCGCCGCCGGAAACGTCGGTGACGAACTTGCCGATGCCGACGACGGCGGGGATTTCCATGGCGCCGGCCATGATGGCGGTATGGCTGGCCCGGCCGCCCGCTTCCGTGGCGAAGGCGTGGACCATCTTGCGATCGAGTTTGGCCGTCTCGCTGGGCGTCAAGTCATGCGCCAGGACGATGACCGGAAGGCTTAGGTCTTGCAGCTGTTCGCGCCGGTGGCCGAGCAAGTTGCGAAGGATGTTCTTCTCGATGTCGTAGAGATCGGCGGCGCGGCCGGAGAAATGGCTGTCGCCGATGTTCTCGAACGCCTTGGCATGGCCGCGCCACACCCGGCTGACGGCATACTCCGCCGCGTAGCCGTGTTCGCGGATCAACGCCTCGACCTCGCCCGTCAGACTCGGATCCTCGATCAATTGGGCATGGGCGCCGAAGATGGCGCCGTATTGCCGCCCCACTTGATCGGCGACGGCGCGCTGGTTGTCTTCCGCCTCGCGCGCGGTGCTGCGCAGCGCTTGCCGCAGCCGCACTACTTCCCCTTCGTGCTGGTCGGGGGCAACGAACCGTTGGGGAATGCGGAACCACTCGGTATCCAGCACCAGTGCCGGACCGATCGCAACCCCAGGAGATACCGCGGTGCCGCGCTTGATTTCCATTCTGCGGTGGTCAGTGGTCAGTGGTCAGTGGTCAGTTGCTAATAGGACGGCGTTAGGATTCGTCGCCATCGTCCATTGATGGAGCGGCGATGATTTCCACGAGCGCGGGCAATGCTTCCGGGGCGTCGCCGCCCGTGACCTCGACGAGCAATTCGCTGCCTTGCTCGGCGGCGAGGAACATGATTTCCATGAGACTCTTGCCGTTCACGCGCCGGTCGTCGCGGGTCAGGGTCACGGTCGATTGAAACTGGGCGGCGCGCTTGGCGAACGCGGCGGCGGGCCTCAGGTGAAAGCCCTGCGGGTTGGCGACGGTCACGGTCTGGCGCAGCGTTTCGCCGTTCATGGGTTCCCGTTTGGAGACGGAGCGAGAAAGCGGGCTTACCATTGCAGCGGAGCCTCGTTCAGCAAGGCCCAGATGGCCTCGCGGCTGCCGGCGGAACGCAGCGAGCGGACGAAGCCGTCCTCGCGCATGCTGCGGGCCACGTTTTCCAGCGCTCGCAAGTGGTCGCCCGGCTTGTCCTGCGGCGATACGAGAAGAACGAGGACGTTGACGGGTTCGCCATCGACGCTCTCGAATTTGACGCCGGGCGTGGAGACGGCGACGGTGCCGATGAGGCGATCTACGCTATTGTGCTTGGTGTGCGGGATGGCGACGCCGCGGCCGATGCCGGTCGAGCCGAGTTGTTCGCGCTTGAGGATGGCCTTGACGATATCCTCCGGCTCGCCGCCTTTGAGGTAGCCGGCGGCGCGCAGGCTCTCGACCATCTCGCGGATGACCCCTTCCTTGGTGGTGGCCGTCAACTCCGGCTGAATCGCTTCCCGGACGACGAAATCGGACATGCGCATACCTGATCTCCCTTCGGCCACGACTCGTCCGAGGTTCCGGAACCGGGTCGCGGGCCGTTCGCGTCAGTTGTCGTCGGTTGGCTCGGCATGCGGGTGGGACGGCACCTCGCCAGCATGGGGCCGACGGCGGTGGTCCTGGATTTTCTCCTTGTAGCGGCAAATCTGGTGGTCCAGCTTGGCGACGGCCATCTCGATGGCCGCGAGCAAGTCCGGGGCGCTCTCGTGGGCGACGAAATCGTGCTTGTGTTCCGCGGAGAGCAGGAATTCCACCTTCGGGTTGCGCTCGTCCTGCAGATCGACCGTGACCTCGATCATCATGATGCGCGGAAAGTGGTGGATGACCTTTTGCGCCTTGTCGCGGATGAATTCCCGCGTCGGTTCGCTGAGGTGTCCGTGCCGCGCCGATATTTTGATATCCACTGCCGTTGGCTCCTTGCGGGCGGAGTTTCCGCCCCGTTGACCGCGCTTTCCACCGGCGCGAGCGAGGCCCGGGGAAGCGGGACGCCGTGGGAAACCATCCATGATGTTAACCCGCGACGAGGCATTGTTCAATATACAGGAAGCGAGAGGGGATGCGACGCTACGCGCTCGGCGCCGCATAACCGTAAGATGCTTCGCGTTTCGCGTACCCCGCGATCCTTGATCGGGCGGCGCCAGTGCAGTAGGCTCGTTTGCGAGCGGGGTCGCGTCAGCGCCCCGAGCGCGAAACGGCAAGTAAATCGGGTCGAAACCGTCTCAAGTGGGCTGGGCCACGGCCCAGGCGCGGCGATGCTCTGGTATGTCGGCGGCGGCGCGATCCTGTGCTTTACGCTGGCTCTTGCGTGGCTGGCATACGGACGCGGCCCCCGGCGCGGCCGTTTGCACCGTCGTGCCTTGCTCCTCTTGCACCAGGGCGACTGGCGCGCGGCCTCGACCTGCGCCGAGCAGTTGCGATCGCTGGGACCGCTCTCCCCTGCCTGGGAAGGCCGCGTCCGCAACCTCGCCGGCGAATGTCAGCGAGCCGCCGGTGAAGCCGCTCTAGCCGAGAAGGACTACGAAACGGCCATCGAACTTGCCCCGACGGCCGCCACGCTCCTCGGCCTCGACCCTACGGCGGCGCGGACGCGCGTCCTCGATGCGCTCAAAGGCGAGGTCTACGGCTCGTTCGCGGGCGGCGCCATTGAGGAGACGCGACGGTTGCTCGGCCGCCTGTCGGCCCTGCAATCGGCCGATGCCGAGCCTTCCTTCTGGACGGCGTTGTGCTATGTTCGTGGCGGTCAGCCGGCGGAAGCCCTCGCCCTGTTGCGAACTGCCCAGGCCGCCGACAAGGGCATGGTCGATCCACCGTTATATCTCGGGGCGTTGCTCGCGCGCGGCGGGCAGCTGCCGGAAGCGCTACGTTCCCTTTCGGAAGCGAACCGGCTGGAGCCGAACAGCCCGTTCGTCGGCTGGCAGCTGGGGGTGGCCCTCGTTCAGGCGGGCGGCGACGCCGGCCTGGCGGCGCGGGCACTGCAAAAGGCGCTCGGGCCGCGCGGCCTGCCCCTGTGGGTCCGCCAGCCGGAG
The DNA here is from genome assembly GCA_038239465.1 of Gemmatales bacterium. GTDB lineage: Bacteria > Planctomycetota > Planctomycetia > Gemmatales > Gemmataceae > JBBSES01. Next base: position 4,618 of record JBBSES010000150.1, on the reverse strand, counting down.
AAGGCATTCAGCGAGGGATTCCCCGCGCCGGCACGCTCGTTCGTGGCCCGCTGCGCCGCTCAGCAAAAGTACGTCTGCCCCGTCTTCGGCGACCTCAATGGCCTGGTCCGCCAGGGATTCCTGGCGCTGGCCCAAGCCCATTACCGCCTTAACAATTTTCAAGAAGCGGCGACGATTTACGGCAATTTGATGCAGGAGGCGGCGCCCTCGCAAGCCATCCTGCGCGGCCTCGGTCTGGCGCTGGCCCGACTGGAGCGCTACGACGAGGCGTTCAAGCATCTGCGTGCCGCCCACGAAATGGAGGAACCGAAGACGGCGACGACGGCCGGCTACCTCGCCCTGTGCGGCGCCCGCGGGAAACCCAGCCGCGCCGACGACAAGCCGAACAACGTCCTTTGGGCGGTACGGCTGCTGGCCCGCTTCCCCGTGCTGGGCGACGCCGAATGGGCCGGCCTCTATCGCGGCGTCTTCGCCGAGGCGCGGACGCTGAGCTTGCCTCTGACAGGCGAGGACTTATTGCGCGCCTGCGATGTCTTCGCGTCCGTCGAAGCCCACGACGCCGAGGCGGCCGCGACTTACGACCTCCTCGCTCAGTCGGCGCCGGCTTCCGTGCGGCCCGCCCATGCCTGGCTGTTCGGGCGAGCGGCGCAGGTGCATGGCCTCCGCGGCGCCGCCGAGTTGCCCCTGTTCGCCCAGGCGTTCACCCACGGGTCGGCGCTGCGTCATTTTTACGCCCAGCGCAAGTGGGACGTGGAGGAACTGGAGGCGCTCTATCTGTCCCGTTGGTCGGAGACGCGCCCGGCCGAGTTGCCCGAGGTGTTCGGTGATGCTTATGGACCGGCCGCCGAGCAACTTCTCTTGTCCCGCTCGAAGAAGTTGGAAGCGGAAGGCCAAGCCGACGGCGCGTTGAGGAGCGCCGCCATCCTGTTGCGTCTGCGTCCCGAGAGCGCCGCCGCCTACGACCGCCTTGCCTGTTTGCACTATCGGCGCGGCGACCTCGAAGGGGCGACGCGCGTGCTACGACGGCTGCGCGAGTTGCGGCCCGACGACCCCTGGCCAGCCCTGCGCCTGGCGGTCATCGAGCAACAGCGGGGCAATGGCATTCAGGGTGCCGAAGCCATCGACGCGGCGCTGGCCATGGCGCAGGGGCCGTTGCGCGCGGAGATCGCCTACCTGGGAGCCAGGCTGGCGCTCAAGGATTGCAAGGCGGCATTGACGGCCGCGGGCGAACCGGCGTTCGGAACGATTCGCCGCTTCCTGGATATCTGCCTCCATGAACGCGCCGATCATGCCGGCGCCCTGGCTCTGCTCGCGGCCCTGAAAACATGGACGGGCGAAGAGACGCGGGAACTGGCGCCGCGCCTACGTCGGCCCGACGTGGCCGACGCCCGCTTTCAGCTGTTCGCGGCCAGTGCCTTATTCAAGGCCGACGATGCCCCGGCCGCTCTCGAAGCGGCGGAGCGTGCCATTGGCGACCCGGCGCTCGCCATCGAGGCTCGCTACCTCACTGGCCTCGCCCACGTTCGTCGGAATGAGCCGAGCCGCGCCGTCGCCGCCCTGGAAAAAGTCGTCCGTAGCCCGGAAGCTGCGTCGGTGGATCATGCCCGCGCCTGGCTGGGAAGCCTGCACTTCGAGTCCGGCAACTACGAAGGTGCCGTCTTTTGGTGGAAGGCGATCGAGGCCGCGCGCCGAGCCGCCTGGAAGCTCGACGACGCTCTGCGCGGCGCGCTGTTTCTCGACGGCCTGGTTGCGTTGGAAGAGCGCCGTTACGCCGCCGCTTCCGAGAAGCTGCGCGAGGCCGGGCGCCTCGGCTGGCGCGATCGACGCCTCGGCCCTCTCCTCCAATTGTCCCTGTTCAAAGCGGGGCAACGTCTGCTCTACCCGCCAGGCGACGAGGCGCCTTCGCCGGGCGAGGCCGCCCCGTTTTTGGCACAAGCCATTTCCACGGGTTGCAAAGACCCGGCGGCGGGCTATCTCCTGGCTCTGGCCTACAAGCACGCCGACAAGCCGACCGAAGCCCGCGCGGCGCTGCGCAAACTGGACGACGCCGACGCCAACGCCTGGCTGCAGCGGGGCATCCTGTCTCTGCGCGAAGGCGCATTGGCGCAGGCGGAAACCGAGTTTGCTCGCGCGTGGGAACTGGAGCCGAACAACGTCGCCGCCGGCGAGAATTTGCTGCTGACGCGCCTGTCGCTGGGCCAAACGGAAAGCGCGGCCCCATTGGCGGAACGGCTTCTGACGCTGGCCGACGACGCCGAGCGGCGCGTCCTTGCTGCCTTGCATGCGCTGTTGCAAACCACCGACGAGAGCCGCGCGCGACTGTCCCAACTAAGCTCGGACGACGAGCGACATCTGATCGAGCGGCTCCGCGGTCTGGGCCACTTGGATACGGTCTGCCTGCTATTGCACGGTCTCGCCCAGGCTCGGCCCGACAGCGGCCCCGTGCGCGCGGCCCACTTCGAGGCGTTGCTCCTGAAAGGCCGCAAACTCGTGGACCGCTGCGATTGGGGCACCGCCCAACGCCTGTTGACGCCGCTGCTACGACAACGCGACATGGCGGAGGCCCTGCACGACGCCCTCGGCAACCTGGTTGGCTGTTGTGCCTCGCTGAGCCAGGATTTCGCCGCGGGGATCCGTCACTTCAATGCCACCCTGCACCGGGCGCCCAACAATAGCCTGGTCCATCAAAACCTCGCCCTCGTTTATGAATGGCAGCGCGACCAGGCCGCCGCCGAACCGCACTGGAATCGCTATCTCGACCTGCTCGAACGCCGCTTAACGCCGTCGCCCGACTCGCCGCAATCGTCGGCCTCCTTGCTCTTCGACGCCCTCCATCGCCTGGCGACCGGCTATACCGAAAAGGAAAAATGGCTCCCGGCCATCGGCTACGTCGAGCGTGCCCACCGCCTGCGTCCCGACGACGCCGAGACGCTCGAACGGCTCTTCACGCTCTACAACCAGACGCGCCGTCCCGACGACGCGCGCCGCGTCTTGCAACGCTTGCGCCATCTGCGGCCTGGCGAAGCCCATTACGAACTGTACGAACTGGACCTCGTCGAATTGCGGCACATCGACGACATCGACCGCTGGATCGGCGATATCGGCCGGGTCGTCCAGCGGCATCCCGGCGAGGCCCGCGTCGAGGAGCGCGCCCTGTCCATGATCGGCAACGCCCTGCCGCTCCTGAACCGCACGGCCGAGACGTTGACCGAGCAACTGAACAAAGTCATGCGCCAGGTGCGCGGCCTGGATCGCGGGCAAGTCAACTGGGCGGCGGTCCACGAGGTGATGCGCGACCTGAAGCGCGACTTCAGCAAGCTGCGCAAGACGGTGGCCCGCTGCCTGGCCGTGGTGACGCATCCCGATCAACGGCGCCAACTGCGGACGCTGGGCGAGCACGTCGATCGCAAGATCGAGTTCTGCCGCGACTGGCAGGGGAACTAAAGGGCGCGAAACGTAAACAAGAGAATAAACATGCCCGAACCCGTCGTCCCCGTCGTCCTAGAACTGGCGCCGTTGCCGCGCGAGCAACTTGGCCCCTTCCTGATCCTCGGTATCGCCAAGGACGCGGACAAGGAGCAAATCGAGGCGGCCTGGGCGGCGCGCATCATCGCCGCGCGCAAGAATCAAGTCATCGTGCCGCTGGAGGATATCAACTGGGCGCGCGAGGTCGTCAACGATCCCGACCGGCGCCGCCGCGCCGAGGTGACGAGCCTGAACCTCGACACCGACGACGGCGTGCTGCGCCAGCTGGCCGAGCGCTTCGTGCCCCAATGGACGCCGCGCGACGTGGAAAAGCCATTGGCCGACTACACGCCGCCGGCCGAGGTGCCACGCGCCGACGAGGTGCGGCCGACGATTGCTCTGCCGCCCCTGCCGAGGGATCTGCCGGCAATCCCCTGGCTGCTGGCGAAAATGGCCGACGAAGCGCTCGACCCCTGGAACCTGCCCCTGCCCTCTGACCCGACCAAGGACCCGCACCCATGAGCGACGAATCGCTGTCCGAATTGGCGACCCCGCGGCCGACCCCGCCGGGCGACGGCCGATCCATCTGGTCGTCGTCGCTGTACCGCGTCTGCGAGGAATTGATCGCGTTGCGCGAGAAGAACGCCCGCGAACACAAGCTCTTCAACTCCACGCTGACGCAGGCGCGCGACTCGTTGAAGGAGAGCTTCAACAGCTTCGCGGCCGACACCCAGCGCGCCTATCAAGCGTTGCGGCAAGAGGTCCACGGCGAGAAGCGCGTTAGCCTGGCGCTCTTACACGAATTGCTCGACCTGGGCATCGACCTATCGCACATCGTCGCCGCCAAGCCGCGCCCGGACGACGCTGAGGCGGTGGCTCGTTGGATGGCCGGCATCGAGGTGGAGTCGCGCAAGGCCCACGACGCTCTGGAAAAGCACGGCATCTACCCCTACGACGCGGTCCTGGCATCGGCATATAACCCGGCGATCCACGAGCGCGTGGGCGGCAAAAAGGTGGAAGGCATGGGGCCGTTGCTGGTGGCCGAGCAACGCGAACGCGGCTGGGCCAGCCAGCAGCCGGAGTTCGTGTTGCGACGGCCCAAGATTCTCGTTTCCGAATGAGAAGCCAGGCGAGGGGGGGGGGGGGGGGGGGG
>JBBSES010000149.1:0-9063 GCA_038239465.1 Gemmatales bacterium | reverse complement strand
CTGAATTCTGGCGAATTCAGCTACGGGGGTCGTTGTCCGGGTAGCTGAATTCGCCAGAATTCAGACGAAGTGCGGGACGCCGCTACCCTAAATCGAGGCTTTGACGCAGCACTAGTGCAGTGTCAAGGCTTGACTTTAGGGTCGCGGGTCTGAATTCTGGCGAATTCAGCTACGGGGGTCGTTGTCCGGGTAGCTGAATTCGCCAGAATTCAGACGAAGTGCGGGACGCCGCTACCCTAAATCGAGGCTTTGACGCAGCACTAGTCCCTCGTTGAATGATCTCTTGCCGGAAGCCGATTTCCACCTTTACGCGGTAAGCGTTCGATCTCCGGTAGCCCTGGCCCGGCAGGTGACGCTGACGCCGATTATGCCAGGGGTGTACGAAATCCAGCACTTTACGGGGACGCTGCGGGTGATCGTAGTCCACGAATTGCGTTATGAAGAACACAACGCGCTCCTGCACCTGTTCAGCGCGGGAGTCGATGGCAGACTTTACGGGGCAGCCCACTATCGGCCGCGCTCGGATGAGACGAGTACGGTGTTGTTGCAACTCTTTCACCGATATCAACTGGAGCCAACGCTCATGCCGGACGCACTGCAAGAATTCGCCCGCGAGACGATTGAGCAACTACTCAGGGAATTGCCCGCCGAGCAACTTCTTAAGGGTGTGCCGCCCAAGAAGCGTCTGGAGGGACTATCGGCTGACCAACGTCTGGAAGGTCTTTCCCTGGATGACCTGCTGGCTGCCCTGTCCCCCGAGAATCGAGCCGCGCTAGCGCGTCGTGTCCGGGGTGATGGCTCGCTCGCGGAGGAAGGAGAAAACGAGTCGGAGCCGCGCCCTTGACGCCGCCCGCCGCGGAAAGCGACAATGGCGAATATCCTACCGTTTCATGTCTCCTCACTCGGAGTGCTTGCGATGATCCGTCCCCTTCTTCTCGCCGGTTTATGCCTGTGCGTTCTGACCGCCCCCGCCAACGCCGCCGGCATTCCCGCTCTGACGGGCAAGTATCTCGAAGCGCGCACTTGTGAAGTCTTCACCGGCCCTTGCTTCGCCAACGCCGACACCGGCCTGGCCGGCACGAACGGCATCATGGCCTGGAAGGTCGAGACCGGCAGTCTCGATGGCGTCACCCTCGACGGCCTGAGCGTCGTCGCCGTGGTGGCCGCCAGCGAGACGCTCGGCCTCAAGCAGAATGGCGACGGCAAAGCGCTGCTCCTGGTCGATAGCCGGGCCAATGCCGAGCAAAGGGACGCGCTGGTCCGCCTCGCTCGGCGTCTCGGCGGTGAGTTGACGCGCAACGTTATTAAGGTGGAATCGACGTCGATCGCGCTGGATATCTGCGAGTGCAAGCAAGGCGGCTGCGCCACGTTGTCCGCCGGCAAGGCCCACATTGAGACGCGCTGCATCGACGACAGGCACGACAAGACCTGCGGCAACGAATGGGCGCTCTATCCGCCCTTGAGCAAGAGCGTGGAAGCCCGCGCCGCCGTTGCCGTGGAACACAGCTTCACCGGCAAGGAACTCAACGAAACCTGGAAAGACGGCGAACGCCGCGGCGCCTACCTGGGCACTTTCACGACGCGCTGACATGGAGACCGTTCATGGTTCGCCTCTTTTGCGGGTGCTTCGTCGCGTGGCTGCTGGCGGCACCGCTGCTCGCCGCTGACGCCTCTAAATGGTCGGTCAAGGAAGAGAAGACCGACGCGCCGAAGGAAGTCGCCGAGCCGATTCGTACTCTTCTCGACGACCGCTGCGTTCACGTCCTCGACGGCGACGGCAAACTCGTCTGCGAACTCTGGTTCCGCAAGGAACTGCCCGCCAAAGCGTCACCGGCCGAGATAGAGAAGGGACTGACCTATCGCAAGGTCGAGCAATCGACAGTCGCCGGCGCCGTGCGTTTCGCCCAGCCGTGGACCGACTTCCGCAAGCAGACCGTCAAACCAGGCGTCTTTACCTTGCGCCTCGGCTATCAGCCCGAGGACGGCAACCATCAGGGCACCGCCCCCTACGGCGACTTCCTTTTGCTCTGTCCCGCCGCCGACGACAAGAAGGCGGACGCCCTGGAAATGAAGCCGCTGCAAGACCTCAGCACCAAGTCGATCCCCGACGGCAACCATCCAGTGGCTATGCTGCTGGTCCCCAACGCCAAGCCCGACGAGGCGGCGAAACTCGTTCACGTCAAGAATCACAATCTGTGGATGGTAAGCCGTAAGCAACCCGTTGTCGTTGGCGACAAGAAGACGACGCTCGGCATCGGTTTGACCGTTTTCGGCGTCACGACGGCCGAATGACCCGCGCCAAACCGCCCTAACCTCCCCTCTTCGCGCCGTGTCGGCGGCTGCGGTTGACTCCGACAAAACACCCCGAGGATAATCCGCGCGGAACAACCGCCCCTGCTCTGCTGGGAGGAATGCCGGTGCGCCGCCTGGCTTCGTCGTGTTTGCCCCTGATGCCGGCCGTAGTGACGACGTCGCTCATCGCGTTGGTGGGTTGGCTCTTTCCGACCGTCGGCCAGCAAACCGCCTTCGCGCTGGGCATCGGCGGCACTCTGGTCAGCGGCTACTACGGCGGATTTCGTTCCGGCGTGGCCGCCACCGTGCTGGCCGCTCTTTTTCTCCTCTTCATGCAAGCGAGTGAGCCTATCTCGCAAGGGGCCACCGACCGCGCCGATCTTCTGGGCGGACTGCTGCTGTTCCCGCTGGTCGGCCTGATGGCAAGCTACCTGGGCCACGAGTGCCAGCGCTGTCTACAAGCCATACCGCGACCGACGCCGCCAGCGATGGGCGACCTCGTCCCCGCAGTGGTCATCGATGGGGCGGGTCGGATCGTCGCGCTCAATCGCCCGGCGGCGACGCTTCTCGGCCAAGCACAAGGCCGTCTCGCGGCGGAGGTCTTGCGTCTATACGACGAAGAGAATGAGCAGCAGCTGCCGTCGGCGGAGACGACATCGCGCGAAGCCTCTTTGCGCCTCGAAGACGGCGCCGATGTTCCCATCGAATTCCAGGTCACGGCGCTCGCGGACAGCGGGCTCTTGTTTACGTTTCGCGACTTGACGCCAGAACAGTCGGCGCGCGACGCGCACTTCGAGGTGTGCCGCGCCCATGAGCGGACGCGAAATCGCGTCGCCGAACTGGAAGAGACGGAACGCGGTCTGCGCGACCAGTTAGCCCAGACTCGGCAAAACGGGGAGGGTTTGCGCCGCGAACAGGCGCAAAGGCATCTCGATTGGCAAGCAATCGAGAAGCGGTTGCGCGGCGAATTGGCCGCGCGAGAGAACGAGACCCAAGAGTTGCACCGACAAATCATCGAAGAGAGGGAAGTCTCTCAAAAGCAGCAACAAGCCGCGGAAGACGTGTGGCGCCAGGAGAAATCGCGCCTCCGAGAATCGATCGACGCACGGGAGCATGAAGCTCAAGAATGGCAAGCGAAGCACGATGGTCTGTCGAGGCAACAGGCCGAAAACGGTAGCTTGTCAGAGAAGATCGCCGCGGAGTTGCGGAGCGAAAATCTGACCCTGACGCAATCGCTCGCCGCCTTGCGCGAGCAGTTGGCCAAAAACGCCCAAGAACAAGATGCCTTACAACATCGTCTCGGCGAGGAAGCCCGACGATCCCACGACCTGGAACGCCGCTGCCGCGCGGAGATCGAAGCGCTGACCGTAAAGTACGCGGAAGCACGTTCGGAGGTGAAGGCAGCGGAGGAAATGGCGGATGCCCTGCGCCGCCAGCTAACGGAAAGTCAGGATCGAAGGCAACAGATCGAGGACCAGCTGCGGCGCGAGTCGGCCACTCATCACGATCACCGGACGCGCCTCGAAGCCGAAGCGGTCGCACATGGCAAAGACGCGGAAGCGCTTCGGCAAGCGCTGACCGACAAGGAACTCGTCTGGCAAGAGCGCGAAAGGTGCCTGGAGCAGCGTATCGCGGACGCTTGCCGCGAAGCCGATACCCTGCGGCAAACGCTGGCCGAACGCGACCAGGCTCGTGAAGCGGCGCTCCATCAATCGAGGATCGGCGAGGAACAGCTGCGGCACGAAGGCGATGCGCACAAGCGCCTGGCCGGCGAGCGCCTGGATCAGTTACAGTGCTTGCGGCACGAACTCGATGCATCCGGCCAGCGCCAGGAAGACTTGCTCGGCCGATTCATTGACACGGCCCGCCCGCTCCTGGCGACATCGACGACAACCGCGGCCACGGCTCGGGAACGTTCGGTAAATTGCCCCGAGATGGCCGCCCCCGCCGAAGCCTTGGAAGGACAACTCACGCGCATGGCGATGCTGCTCGAAGCGCTCGACGCGGTATCGCGGTTAGGACGCGGCAATTTGACCGTGGACGTTCGGCCCTTGGAGGTCGATGCGCTGCTGGAAGCGGTCGTCGCCCGATTGTCCTTGTTCCTGCGCGAACGCGGGCATCATCTCACCGTCGAAGTGCCGCTGGAGCCGCTGTGCGTGCTGGCCGACCCGACGCGACTCTCCCAGGCGCTCGAACAACTGCTCGACAACGCGGCGCGCTATGCCGCGCCCGGCGGCGCGTTGCACCTGTCGGCGCAACGCGAGGGTGCATCCGTCGTCATCCGCGTGCGCGATAACGGCATCGGCCTGCCCGAACGCGATCGGCTGGCCTTGCGCGAAGTGTCGGCGCGCGACGGCCGCTTTCACCGCGGAGAAGGCGACGGCCTCGGCGTGGGGTTGGCGCTCGCGCGTGGCTTGATCGAACTGCAGGAGGGCACGCTGGAAATAAACGTCGCGCCGTCGGGCCAGGGCAGCGAGGCCGAGGTGCGCTTGCGAGCCGCGGCGGTAGCGTCATCCCCACCCGCGCTCCGCGTGGTGAACCTGGAAGAGGAAACGCCGCTGTCGAAAGCAGGCTAAGTTACCGTCGGCTCAAGCGATCGAGGTTGGCCATGCGCGTCTCGCCGCGCTGGTTGGCCTGCCAATAGAGGCGATTTTCCACGTCGAGACAGGTCAGCCAGCCGTCGCCGTAGACCCAGGTGTCGATGCAAATGGCGGGGCCATAGTCCACCGGCTTGCCTGCACGCTGCGAGGTATGGCCGCACACCATGATCTTGCCCGAGACATGTTTCGTCGGCGCTTCGTAGAGTTTTTCCCAGTGCAACATATAGCTGGGCTGCTCGTCCAGATCCTTGTCGGGATAGACATTGGCGTGGACGAAAAAGTGCGTCTCCGTCTCATACCAGTCGCATGTTTGTTCGAGAAACGCCCAGTGGCTTTCGGGCACGTCGGCGAGCGATCCCCCTTCGATGCCGTCCGCGTAGGAGGCCAGCGTCTGCCGGCCGCCGACGCTCAGCCAGTCGCGCGGCGCCGTCCCCAGGCGCGCGTCCATCATCATAATGTCGTGATTGCCGCGGAGGGCGACGAGTCGATGCGTGGTTTGCAAGGCGAGCAAACGGTCGATGACGCCGCGCGAATCGGGGCCGCGATCGACGTAGTCGCCAAGGGTAATCAGCAAATCGTCGGGGCGCGGCTGTACTTCCGCGAGCAGGGCGTCGAACGCCGTGGTGCAGCCGTGGATGTCGCCGATGGCCAGGATGCGCATTTGAATGAGGCTCCGGGAAACGCTTCTTCGAAGCGTCGCTAAACGGGGTCGCCATCGACACGGATGCCCAAGGTGACGAGGTCGTCGCGCAGCTGTTTGGGATCGCGATAGACGATCCCCTGCCAGCCGCACGCGCGAGCGCCGGAGACGTTGCTTTCGAGGTCGTCGATAAAAACGCATTCCTCGGGCCGCGCTTGCGCGTGCTTCAGGCAGTGGTCGAAGAAAGCGGCCGACGGCTTGCGGGCGCCCGCCTCGTACGAGAGGACGAGATAATCGAAATGCCGCAGCACCTCGGCGAATTGCTCGCGGAAACGGCGCGCGTGCAAGTCGGTCGTATTGCTGCCCAGCAAGAGGCGATAGCGGCCATGAAGCCGCTCCACCATGTCACAAACCTCGTCATTGGGCGTGAAGATGTCGGCATAGGCCAAGCTTAGATGATCGTCGTGCGCCGTGCTGTGGCAGGCTTCGCGCAATTTGAGCAAGAACTCGGCCGAGGTGAGTTGTCCCGATTCGTAGGCGTCCTCGATGGCGGCGTCGAGCAGGTGGCGGTGAATGGCTTCCTCCGAAGTCCCAGAATGGACGGCCAGGTTGCGCGCCGCGCGGCGATGGTCGAAAAAGCCGAGGACGTTGCCGAAATCGAAGACGAGGGTTCTTACCGCCATGAGTGCCTCGTAGAGGTTGGCCTTGATTCACCCGGCACGGCTTCCCAGAATGACCGCTCCCCCATGAGGAGTAGCGCATGATTGTCGGCGTGCCGCGCGAGGTCAAGACCCACGAGTACCGCGTCGCCATGATTCCGGTGGGCGTCGAGGAGTTGACGCGCGCCGGGCATCGGGTGCTCATTCAAGCCGGCGCCGGCCAGGGCAGCGGCATCAACGATGAATTCTACGCGCGCAGCGGCGGCGAAATCGTCGCCGACGCGGCCGCCATCTGGAAGCGGGCCGACCTGATCGTCAAGGTCAAGGAACCGCTGCCCGACGAATGGCCGACCATGCGCGCGGGCCAAACGGTCTTCACATACTTCCACTTCGCCGCCGACGAGGCACTGACGCGAACGGTGATGAAGTCCGGCATCACGGCCATCGCCTACGAGACGATCAAGGACGCGCGTGGCACGCTGCCGCTGTTGACGCCGATGAGCGAAGTGGCCGGCCGCATGAGCATCCAGGAAGGGGCCAAGTATCTGGAACGCCCCTATGAGGGACGCGGCATTCTGCTCGGCGGCGTGCCGGGCGTGCTGCCGGCCAACGTCGTCATCCTCGGCGGCGGCATCGTCGGCGCCAACGCGGCCAAGGTCGCCGCCGGTCTGGGGGCCAACGTCGCCATTCTCGACGTGAACCTCGACCGACTCCGTTACCTCGACGACGTCATGCCGAAGAACGTGACGACGCTCTTCAGCCATCGGCACAACGTCCTCGATTGCCTAAGCCATGCCGACCTGCTCATCGGGGCGGTGTTGATCCCCGGCGCTCGTGCTCCCTATCTGGTGAAGGCCGAGGATTTAAAGTGCATGCCGCCTGGCGCCGTGATCATCGACGTGGCCATCGATCAAGGCGGCTGCATTGAAACGTCGCGGCCGACGACGCACGCGCAGCCGACCTATATCGTCGATGGCGTCGTGCATTATTGCGTGACCAACATGCCCGGCGCCGTCGGCCGCACCAGTACTTACGCACTGACCAACGTGACGCTTCCCTATGTCTTGCAGCTGGCGAAGAAGGGTATCGAAAAGGCGACGCGCGACAACCCGGCCCTCGCTCAAGGCGTCAACATCCGCGCCGGCCAGGTGACGAACCCGGCGGTGGCGGCGACGTTCGGCATGGAATGCTTTCCCGTGTAATGGGGAGCGGGGTCGCGTAAGCGCCCCGAGCGCGAAACGTAAACAAAACGGGAGCATGGAGGCTGCCCGATGCGCGTCATCGCCGCGCTGCTCGTCTGGTGCGGATTCCTCTTCTTTTATGGGCTGAACGCCGGTGACCTGCTGCGCACCGAGGGGCTGCGCGCCCTGGTCGCCGCCGAGTGTCTGCGCAACGGCGAGTGGCTGGTGCCGACGCTCTACGGCCAACCGCTGTTCACCAAGCCGCCGGGCATGTACGTCGCCATCGCCCTGGTCAGCTGGCCCTTCGGCGCCGTCACCGATTGGTCGGCCCGATTGCCGTCGGCGCTGGCGGCGACCGCGACAGTCTTTCTCTTCTACTGGCATTTTCGTCAGCAGCTGGGCCAACGCGCCGGCCTCATCGTCGCCCTCATCTTGCCGCTCTCGTTCCTCTGGCTCGACAAGGCCAGCGCCGCCGAAATCGACATGCTGCAAGTCGCTTGGGTCAGTGCGGCGATCCTCTTCTTTCTGCGCGCGCTCGAGGGCGAAGAAGACAAGGTTGCCGTTTCGCGCGGCGCCAAACGGCAAGCCTGGTGGTTGCTCTCGCTGCTCTGCGTCGCGAGCGGCGTCCTGACCAAATGGACGGCGCCGGCGTTCTATTACCTCACGGTCGTTCCCCTGTTGGCCTGGCGCGGCCAGCTGCGGTTGCTTTTCGGCTGGCGACATCTGTTCAGTCTGCAAGTGGCGATGGCCGTGTGCCTCGGCTGGGCCTGGATCGCGGGCGAGCGCGGCGGCTGGCAGGAATTGGCGACGACGGTGCGCCGCGAGGCTGTCACCCATCTGTCACCGGGAGAGCGCCAGGCGGCGCGCGAGTCGTTGGGCGACGAGCATCGGGGCAAGCCGGGTTACGGTGTCGAGAGCGTGTTGCATCCGTTCAAGCTACTGGCTTTGAATTTGCCGTGGTCGGGGTTTGCTTTGCTGACATTGTGGCCGCGATTTTACCGGGGCGGGGACGAGCGTGGCCAACGCCTCATACAAGCGCTCCATTGCTGGGCATGGCCGAGCTTGCTGTTCTGGAGCCTGGTGCCGCAGCATTCGGTACGCCACAGTTTTCCGCTGTGCCCGGCCATCGCGGGACTGGCGGCGCTGGTCTGGATTCGCTGGCTCGATGTCGGCGTGCCCTGGCGCGTGCTGCGCCTGCGCGGAGCGACATTGGCCGCGTTCGTGGTCCTGTGGGTAGGGGTCAAACTTTGTTTCGTTCATGGCGTGTTGGCGGAAAGGTCGGCCCAGCGCGAACCGCGCGCCAAGGGGACGCAGCTGGCCGCGCTCGTGCCGGCGGGACAAACGCTCTACCTGTGCCGCTTCAAGGACGAGGGGTTGTTGTTCTACTATGGCCGACCGGCGCGACGCCTGGAGACCTGGGCTGATCTGCCCTCGCATGGTGAACCTGTGTACGGTATTCTTTGCGCGGAAGAAGTGGCGGCGGCTACACGGCCGACGGAAGTGATTTCGTGGCTGCGCGATCAGCAGAGCGGAAGCATGGCGTTAGTGAGAATGCGATGATGGGGCATCAAAGTCACGAACGGCGCGAGGCGATTACCCGGGGTTCGCCACCCGCCCGCGGGTTGTGTCGTTATACCAGGGGCGGGGTGTTTTTTTCCAGCGCGACCGTCTGATTTACCGTGCCGGGGGTG
>JBBSES010000148.1:0-9095 GCA_038239465.1 Gemmatales bacterium | reverse complement strand
GTTTATCCCCGCCGTGGACGCCATCAAGGGGCTGCACGGCGGGGATAAACCCTGCGGCTCGTCATTCTTTCCGGCGTACTCGGAGGCGGCCGCCCCTTTCTCGTTGCTTCCTGCCGGCAAATGTTTTAGCATCCCCTAAGTCTCTTTTGCCCCGCCGAATCTCTCCCCCGCCGGACGCGACCTGCCATGCGACTTCTCTGCACCCTCTGCGTCGTCTTGTCGTTCTCGGCCATCGCCCGCGGCCAAAACGCCCCGGTGCCGCCCGATAAGGCCGTCGCCGCCATCGCGCTGCCCGAGGGGTTTCGCGCCCGCCTCGTCGCCGCCGAGCCGCGCCTCGTCAAGCCGATCGCCATGACCACCGACGAACGCGGCCGCCTCTGGGTCGTCGAGTCGCACTGCTATCCCCACTGGATCCAGGACGGCAAGGAAGGCACCGACCGCATCCTCATCTTCGAGGACAAGCAGGGCAAGGGCCAGTTCGACTGCACCGTCTTCTGGGACAAGGGGACCAACCTCTCGGGCATCGCCGTCGGCTTCGGCGGCGTCTGGCTGTGTGCCTCGCCGAACCTCGTCTTCGTGCCGTTTAACCCCGGAGAGGACAAGCCCTCCGGCCCGCCGCAAATCGTCCTCGACGGCTGGGACGTGAAGGCCGCCAAGCACAACGTCTTCAACAGCCTCGTCTGGGGGCCGGACGGCTGGCTGTACGGCTGCAACGGCATCCAGTCGCAGTCGCGCGTCGGCAAGCCCGGCACGCCCAAGGAGGAGCGCGTCGCCATCAATTGCGGCGTCTGGCGCCATCACCCGACAAAGCACCTCACCGAAGCCGTCGCCCACGGCTCCACCAATCCGTGGGGCCTCGACTTCGACGATCACGGCGAGATGTTCATCACCAATTGCGTCATCAAGCACGTCTTCCACGTCGTTCCCGGCGCCCACTTCCAGCGCATGTACGGCGAGGACATCAACCCGCACAGCTACGGCTTGATCGAGAGTTGCGCCGACCATCTGCACTGGGCCGGCGGCAGCTGGACCAGTTCGCGCGGCGGCCAGGGCGCCCACGGCGAGAGCGGCGGCGGCCATGCCCATGCCGGCGCCATGGTCTACCTCGGCGACAGCTGGCCCGACGTGTACCGCAACCGGCTGCTGATGGCCAACCTCCACGGCAACCGCCTCAATCAAGACATTCTCGACAAACGCGGCTCCGGCTACGTCGTCCGCCACGGCCAGGATTTCATGACCGTGAAAGACCCGTGGTTCCGTGGCTTGTCCCTCATGGCAGGCGTTGACGGCATGTTCGTCGCCGACTGGTGCGACACCGGCGAATGCCACAATTACGACAAGGTCGCCCCCTTTGGCCGCGTCTATAAGATTACCTACGGCGATCCCAAACACGCCGCCCTCGACCTCGCCAAGAGCAGTGATGACGAGTTGGTGCAATTGCAATTGCACAAGAACGACTGGCTCGTCCGCCAGGCCCGGCGCTTGCTGCAAGAGCGCGCCCACGCGGGCAAGCTCGGCGAGAAAATCCGGCCGCGCTTGCTCCAGATGTTAGGCGAACAAAAGGAAGCGACTCGCCAGCTGCGAATCCTTTGGGCGCTGTACGTCACCGGCGGTCTCGACGACAAGACGTTCCTCGCCTTGCTTGATAACTCTGACGCTTCGATACGCGGCTGGGCCGTGCGCCTCTTGGTCGAAGACCGCAAGGTCTCCGACGCCGTCGCCGCGAAGTTCGCCGACATGGCCCGTGCCGAACAGTCGCCGGCCGTGCGCCTGTCCTTGGCCTCGGCTTTGCAGCGTTTGCCGCTGACGACGCGCTGGCCCATCGCCGAGGGATTGACCTCGCACGCCGGCGATTGGAACGATCTCTACTTGCCGCTCATGAACTGGTATGGCGTCGAGGCGCTCGTATCCGCCGATCCGGCCCGAGCCGTGGACCTCTTGACGAAAGCGAAACTGCCGCTCGTTCGCCAGTACATCGCCCGGCGAATCGCCTCGTCGGCGGAGCGCGGTTTGCCGCCGCTGATGAAGACCCTCGCCGACGCCGAGAACGCCGACCTGGCGCTCGACGTGCTGCGCGGCTTGCAAGAAGCGTATCGCGGCCGGTCGCAGGCGACGGCCCCCGAAGGCTGGGCGGCGGCATCCAAGAAGCTTCTCGCCAGCGCCAACGTCGAGGTCCGGCAGCGTGCGCGGATGCAAGCGGTTCTCTACGGCGACAAGGAAGCGCTGGCCAGCCTGCGCCAGGTCGCGGCCGATGGCAAGGCCGGCGCCGACGAGCGCCGCGACGCGCTGCGCAGCCTCATCGAAGTGAAGGCATCGGACCTGTTGCCGCTGCTGCGCGACCTGCTGGCCGATGCCACGATGCGCGGGCCGGCGCTGCGCGGCCTGGCGACGATGAACGACGCCGGCACGCCCGCCGCCATCCTCAAGCATTACGGGACGTTCAGCGACGCCGAGAAAGCCGACGCCATCAACACCCTGGCCACGCGCGCCGACTACGCCCTCGCCCTGCTCGACGCCGTGGAGAAGGAACAGGTGCCGCGCCGCGATATTTCCGTGTATACCGCGCGGCAAATCCTCAACCTCAAGGACAAGCGCCTGCCCGAGCGCCTCGCCGCCGTCTGGGGCACCATCCGCCCCGCCAACCAGGACAAGCTGGCTCTGATGGCCAAGTACAAGAGCCTCGTCCCGGCCGACGCCTTACTCAAGGCGGATCGGTCGCGCGGCCGGGCGCTGTTCGCCAAGAGCTGCGCCAATTGCCACGTCCTCTTCGGCGACGGCGGCAAGGTCGGCCCCGACCTGACCGGCTCGCAACGCGCCAACCCCGAGTACCTGTTCACCAAATTGCTCGACCCCAGCGCCGTCGTTCCCAAGGACTATCAGATGTCGATCATCGAGACGGTCAATGGCCGGGTAATTCAGGGCATCGTCAGCAAGGAAGAGGACAAGACGATCACGGTCTTGACGCCGACCGAAGTGCTGACGCTGCAAAAGAAGGACATCCAGGAGCGGCAGAAGACGACGCAATCGATCATGCCGGAAGGTCAGCTGGCGACGCTGAGCGACGCCGAGGTGCGCGACCTGATCGCTTATTTGGCGGGCAAGGAGCAGGTGGCGCTACCGAAGTCGCCGTGACTTGCTCGGCGCGATCGGAAAGCATGAACGAGCGGCGGGGATAAACTGGATAAACCGGCCGCTCGTTCATTCTTTCCCTTGTACCTTCGTCTCCTTCACGCGCAAATCCTTGAAGCGCTTCGAGGCCACGGTTTCCACGTCCCCTTTCTCCGTCTTGCGGACGACGAGCGCGGCGGCACCCTCGGTCGCCTCGATGATGGCGAGGCCGCGCTCGGCGCCGAGGACCGCGGGCACCTTGGTCAGCGGATCGGCCGTCAGTCCGTTGGGGGCGACCACGGTGACGCTCATGCGGCCCCGCAGTCCGAGACCCGTCTTCGGATCGACGATATGCGCGTAGCGCACGCCGTCGATCTCGACGAACTGCTCGGCGTCGCCGGACGTACTCACGGCAGCGTCCTTGAGGAGAAGCGTGCGTCGCGGCTGCCCCGCCTCTAGCGGCGTGATGGCGACCGACCAGCCTTCCGTGTCGGGCGGCGCGCCGCTCACCGCCACGTCGCCGCCGGCCGCGACCAGCGCGCGGCTGATGCCCAGCCCCTTGAGCGTGGCGAGTGCCTGATCGGCGGCGTACCCCTTGGCGATGCCGCCGAGGTCCAGCTGCATTCCCGGCGTCGTCAATTGCACGGTTTTCTTGGCCGCGTCGAGCTTCATCTTGTCGAAGCCGACGAGGGCTTTCGCCTGTGCCAGTTCGTCCCGGTCGGGGAGAATTTGCGTCCGCCGCGTGCGCCGCCAGAGTTTGACCAGCGGCCCGACGGTCACGTCGAAGGCACCGTCGGACTGCCGCGCCACCTGGTCGGCCCGCGTCAGCACGGCGAACAGGTCGTCGCTTACTTTGACCGGATCGCCGCCCGCTTTCTGGCACAGACGCATTAATTCGCTGGTCGGTTTGTAGTCGGTCATGATAGTATCGAGGGTAGTGACGCGCTCGAAAGCGGCCTTCCTGGCTCGATCGGCGGTCGCTTCATCGGGGGCGTAGAGGACGATTTTAAACTGCGTCCCCATGTGGTTTTCGGCGTAGGTGAAGCGCGATAGGGCCGGTTCGGCGGCCGACAAG
This sequence comes from Gemmatales bacterium, assembly GCA_038239465.1. Lineage (GTDB taxonomy): Bacteria > Planctomycetota > Planctomycetia > Gemmatales > Gemmataceae > JBBSES01. The sequence continues at coordinate 4,912 of JBBSES010000148.1, read as the reverse complement.
GGGCCGACGCAACCCAACAACACGACACACGCCCACGGCTTGACCATGACCCGTTTCTCCCTGTCCGGAAAGATAATAATATAAGGGAGATTACCACGATCCGCATTCGCCACACAGGGCGCCGCCCGCGACGACGATCCCGCCATCCTCAAGAATCGAGACCCTCATAGCCATGAATCCCACGCAACCCGCCGCCCCCTGCTGTTCCGCTCGCGCTTTCGTGAGCCTTTTCACGCTCTTGGCCGTCGCCTTTGTGGCGCTGTGGATCGCGCTGCCCGACAGCGCCAACGGGCAAGCCGCCGACCCGAAGCCCCATGTCGATGAACTGAAGATCAAGGGCTACACCGACACCATCTCCGGCACCAAGGTCACGTTCGACATGATGCCCATCCCCGGCGGCACGTTCCTCATGGGCAGTCCCGCCAACGAGAAGGACCGCAACGCCGACGAGGGGCCGCAACACATGGTCAAGGTGGCCCCGTTCTGGATGGGCCGCTGCGAAGTGACCTGGGACGAGTTCGACATCTTCTGGAACCCGCAGGACGCGCCCAAGCCGGCCAACCCGACGGCCGGCGACAAGGAAGCCGACGCTGTCACCCGGCCGACGCCCACTTACGTGGACGCCGACTACGGCCACGATCACGCCGGCCATCCGGTCATCTGCATGTCGCACCACTGCGCCATGGAATACTGCCGTTGGCTGTCACTCAAGACCGGCAAGACCTATCGCTTGCCCACCGAAGCCGAGTGGGAATGGGCCTGCCGCGCCGGCACGACCACCGCCTACCACTTCGGCGACGACCCCGCCAAACTGGACGACTACGCCCGCACCATCGCCAATTCCAAGACCGACGAGAACCCCGACGGCACCACCCTCAAGGTGGGCAGCAAGAAGCCCAATCAATGGGGCCTGCACGACATGCATGGCAACGTCAGCGAGTGGTGCCTCGACCACTACAAGAAGGACGCCTACGCCGATTTCGCCAAGGAAAAGCTGACGCTGTCGCCCGTCCTGCTGCCGAGCGCCGACCGCTTCCCGCATGTCGCCCGCGGCGGCAGCTGGGCCGACAAGGCGGCGCAGTGCCGCAGCGCCTCGCGCCGGGCTTCCGACAAGAGTTGGATCATGCACGACCCGCAACGGCCGCAAAGCATCTGGTGGCTGACCAAGATGGACATGATCGGCTTCCGCGTGGTCCGCGCCGTCGAGGAGCAGGAGAATTTGAAGGGGTTGCGCTCCAAGATCACGAAGGAGAGCAAGTAGGACTCGCCCCTTTCAACGCCCAAAATCGCCAAGATACTTGCCTCGCCCCGTCCTGTGCAACAATGTTGTCTAACCCAAAGTGATACCTAACAGGGCGCTGCTTCGATTTTCATGCGTCGTCGTTGTTCAAGCTCAGGTGGCCAGGCGGTGTCAGGCATGACCAAAAAGCCGCGCCAAAACGCTTGCACTCTGTTGTGAACGGACGGCGATCCGACCATCGAGAGCGATGGTAACTGGCGTTGAATAGTTGCGGTAGAGCGCCGGTCACGCCGCCTTGCGACGGCAGTGCTTAAGCAAGCCACCAAGCCGCTCGTCACATATGATCGACATCGGATCGATGGCTCTAGAATACTCTGGAGGATTGGCTCCCGTCAGCGGCGAGTTGTCCTTCGTCTGATGCGGCCGAAGGTGGTTGTAATAGTCCACAAACTCGTTGACGATGTGCCGCAAATGGGTTTCGCCGAACACCACGAAATGATCCAGCGCCTCGGTCTTGATAGTATGCACCCACCGCTACGTACGGGGAGGGCTATGACCCCAACCGCGAGAACGATCGCGCGGTCGTCGGCGTCGTCATCAACGCCATCGATGACTTCCCGAGCAAGGGCGACCAGATGCCGATGGTTTGGTCCCGGGTCGCCGATCATCCCTCGGCCTCTTCCTCCGTCTCGCCCTGGCGGTGGGCGTCGGTCAATCCGTATAGCCCCAACTTCTTGCGCACGGTCGCGCGATTAAGCCCCAGCCATTGGGCCGCCACCCAACGGTTGCCGCGAACCCGCTGCATCACGTCGTCCAATAGGGCTGACTCGACGCATTGGAGCAATTCGTCGAGCAATCCAGCGGGTGCTTTGCCGCCGTTGTCCTTGACGCGCTGCGCCAACCAAAGGCGCACCGTGGCCGCCAGCTGTTCGGCCGGCGTCCGCGTGCCTTGGCCTATCGCCAGCGACGGGAAATGTTCCGGCAGCAACGGCTGATCGCGGGCCACGATGGCCGCGTGTTCCAGGGCGTTGCGCAACTCGCGCACGTTGCCCAGCCAGGGAAGCGACGCGAGATAGCGGATGGTTTCGGGCAACAGGGGCAAGGCGCGTGGCTCGAAGCGGCGCAGGAAATGGTCGGCCAGGGCGACGATATCATCCGTCCGCTCGCGCAACGGCGGTAGGTGAATCTGAAAGACGTTCAAGCGAAAGTAGAGGTCGTGGCGGAAGGCGCCCTCGGCGACGCGGCGGCCGAGGTCTTGATGCGTCGCCGACAGAATGCGGATATTCAAGTTCTGCGGCTGATTGCCGCCGACCGGCAGCACTTCGTTTTGCTCCAGCACGCGAAGCAACTTCACCTGGACGGGCAAGGGAATGTCGGCCAGTTCGTCGAGAAAGACAGTGCCGCCGTCGGCCAGGGCGAGCAGACCGGGCCGTGCCTGAGCGGCGCCCGTGAAGGCGCCGCGGACGTGGCCGAACAATTCGCTTTCGACCAGGTTCGGATTCAATGCCGCGACGTGGACCGGCAGGAACGGCCGATCGCGGCGCGGGCCGTGGCGATGGATCGCCCGCGCCACTAATTCTTTCCCCGTACCGCTCTCGCCGGTGATAAGAACGCAGGCATCGCGCGGCGCCACCAGGGCGATGCGCTTGAAGACGCTTTGCATGGCGGCGCCGCGGCCGACGATCTCGCCGCCGACCGCCTCCGGTTCGCCGCTGCAACCGCGTACCTCGGCCGGCGAAACCCGCGTGGCGCGCTGCACGGCATCGAGCGCCTGGCTCAAGTCGAAGGGCTTGACCAGGTAATCGAAGGCTCCCCCAGCGACGGCGCGAACCGCCGTGTCGAGGTTGCCGAAGGCGGTGATGACGATGACCGGCGCGTTGCCGCTCAGCTGGCGCAGTTTGCCGAGCGCCGAGAGTCCATCCAGGCCGGGCAGGCGCACGTCGAGGATGATCGCGTCCGGCTTGCGTTGGCCGGCGCGAATGAAGGCGTCCTCCGCGGACGGCGATACGGCGACGCTGTGCCCCTCGTGCTTGAACGCCTTTTCCAAGGCCCAGCAGACGGCTTGCTCGTCATCGACGATCAGGATGTGGCTCATGGCGGCGGCAGGGAATGAGAAGCCATAGGACGATACGCCATTATAAGCCCGATCCGGGTGAGGCACCGATGCTTTCCGTCGCGGGCAAGCGGATGCGGAAGATCGTGCGGCCGTCCTCGCGGCGCCAGTCGATGCCGCCGCCGTGGGCGACGGCCACCTGATAAGCGACGGCCAGGCCCAGGCCGATGCCCTCGGGCTTGCCGGTCACGAAGGGTTGAAACAGCCGGCTGGCTATGTCGGTAGGCGGCCCCGGTCCCGTGTCCGCCACCTCTATCACTCGGCTGTCTCCCTCGTTCCTGACGACCACCTCGACGCGGCCTCCCGGTCCCGCCGCTTCCACCGCGTTGCCGATCACGTTCAAAAACAGGTGCCCTAGACGCCCGGCGTCGCCGCGGAAATACATCGTTTGCGTCGGCGGCACCATGCAAAGCTCGGTGCGCGTGTGCCGGCATTGTGGCCGCAACAAGTCGATGGCTTCCGCGATAAGCTTCCCGAGGTCGCACGGCTCACGGCGCAATTGCTCGGTCTGGCCCAACGCGAGGAACCTTTTCAGGTTGGCTTCCATGAGGTCGAGTTGCCGCAGGGCCACATCGAGGCCTTCGGTATCGACCTTTCCGGTACACTCCCGTTCGTGGATTTGCAACGCCAGCCGTGCCCCGGTGACGCCGTTGCGCAGCTGGTGGGCCAGGCCGCCACCCACTTGACCGAGAAGACGCAATCGTTCGGTTTGCTTCAAAGTTTCTTGCAGCTGCGAGAGTTGCTGGGCCATGTCGTTGACCGATCGGCTCAGGTCGCGCAACTCGTCATTGCGCCGCGGCAGGGGCATGGGGCTGAAGTCGCCGGCCGCGATCTGGCGGGTGCGTTTCTCCAACCCCTGGATGCGCCGGCCGAGCCGTTGCGCCACGCCGACGGCTAACACCAGTGAAGCCAGGCCGCCGAAGACGCCGAGGACGAGCGATGGCTCGATGGCATCCCACAGGGCGTCGCGCCACAGCTGTTCGGGATAGAGAATGTACAGCGTGCCGCCGCCGCGCAGCCGCACGCCGCTGCATAAATAGCGTTCTCCGGCGACCTCGACCGGCAGGCCCAGCCCGAGGGTTTGCCAATCATCGACGACGACCTGAGCGCGCGGGAACTCGAACTTCCGATTCGCGTCCAGCGGGAATGTGTCGGTCGGCCCGGTGGCGTCGCTCGTCACCACGTCGCGGAGATCGGTATACACGAAGTCGGCGCCCGAGAGTTGTTTCATGTATCCCAAGATGCGCCGGTTGATGGTGAAATTGATGTCACTCAGCGTATGGGCCACGTTGCGCACGTCGGTCTCGATACCGCGCCGCGCGCGGTTGGCGGAGGAAACGCCGGTCCAGGTGCTGATGCCGACGACGCCGAGCAGCAGGATGAACAGGGGCAAGAGCAGCTGAAAGCGGATGCTGAAGCGCATCGATTGGGTCCGTGTTGGCGAGCGGGGTCGCGTAAGCGCCCCGAGTATGAGGGTCGCGTAAGCGCCCCGAGTATGAGGGTCGCGTAAGCGCCCCGAGTATGAGGGTCGCGTAAGCGCCCCGAGTATGAGGGTCGCG
>JBBSES010000147.1:0-9097 GCA_038239465.1 Gemmatales bacterium | reverse complement strand
CTCGTCCTCGTCCTCTTCGTCGACGTCTTTCTCTTCGCTTTCGTCCGTCCCGGAATCCGAGATCTCGTTCGTGCCGCCGCTCGAGCCCTCGTCGTCCTTCGTGTTGGGCTGACGCCGGAGATGGCGATTTGCAGCACTTCCTCGGCGACCCTCACCAGCCGGCGCCATTCGGGACGCACGTCGCCGATGATGTGCGTGGCGGCCGCGTCGGCGCACCAGCCGTTCAGCTTGCAGGCGGTGTCAATCTTGAGGAGGTCGCCGTCGCGCAGAACCCGCGAACCGGGAATGCCGTGGACGATCTGTTCGTTCAGAGAAATGCAGGTGCAGGCCGGAAACGGGACTTTGCCGGGGTAGCCCTTGAAGAGCGGGATGGCGTTGCGGCGGGCGAAGAGGGCTTCGACCTCGCGGTCGATGTCCAGGGTGCGCGTGCCGGGTTGGGCCATCTGCCGACAGAGGCGATGCGCCTCGGCGACGAGCTTGCCGGCCTCGCGCATCAGGCCGATTTCGCGCGGACTCTTCAACTCGGGAAGTTGCTTATTGAAAAGGGGTCGGAGCATGGGGAACGCCCGGAGCAGGATATAACTTAGCCGGTTCAGGGCCGGGCGAGCGTCGCGACGGGGGCGCCGACCAGGGGCGCACCCGCCTCGACGCTCGCCGCGTAAATTATATGCCGCTCTTCGCCTCAATCCTCGGTCAGGCCGGGGTAGTTGCGCATGACCAGATGACTGTTGATCTTTTGCACCAGATCGAGGGCAACGCTGACGACGATCAGCAAGCCGGTACCGCCGTAAAAGCTGGCCACGCGGTAATCGACGTCCATCGCCCCGTTGATGAGGCTGGGGATGATGGCCACCACGGCCAGGAACGCCGCACCGACATAGGTGATGCGCATGATGACGCGCTCGAGGTAGTCGGCGGTTCGTTTGCCGGGGCGATAACCGGGGATGAAGCTGCCGTAGTCCTTCAGGTTGTTGGCCATGTCCTTGGGATTGAAGGTGATGGCCGTCCAGAAGTAGCAGAAGAAATAAATCAGGGCGATGTAGAACAGGTTATAGACGTAGCCCTGACGATCGAACACATCCTTGAGATAGCCGGCCCAGGCGTAATAGGGCTGGAGCAGGCCGAACAGGAAGAAGGGCAGCATCAGAAGGCTGCTGGCGAAGATGACGGGCATGACGCCGGCCTGGTTGACGCGGAGCGGCAAGTATTGCCGGGTGCCGCCATAGACGCGGCGGCCGCGGACGTGCTTGGCCGATTGCGTCGGGATGCGCCGCTGCCCCTTGGTGATGGCGATGACCGCGACGACGACGCCGATGAAGAGGCAAGCGAGGACGATCAGTTTCTCGAAGCCGACATCGTGGCCGCCCTCGCCGCCGCCAAGCGTCCAGAGCGACGACTTCAAATGACCGTTGGAATCGAAGAGCAACGACTTGGTGGCATCGGGGATGCGGGCGACGATGCCGGCCATGATGATGAGACTGATGCCGTTGCCGATGCCGTACTCGTCGATCTGCTCGCCGATCCACATCAGAAAGATGGTGCCGGCGGTCATGACCATGACGGCGGTCATGGTGAAGAAGATGTGGTCGTAGCCGGGCCGGGCGGCGCCCAAGCCATCGCGGGCCACGATATGCCGCACCACGAAATACGCCTGGAACAGGCAGATGAAGACGGTGGCGTAGCGCGTGTACTCGTTGATTTTCTTGCGGCCGCTCTCGCCTTCCTTCTGCAGCTTTTCGAGCGGCGGATAGACGCTGGCGAGCAGCTGAAAGATGATCGACGCCGAGATATAGGGCATGACGCCGAGGCCGAAGATGCAACTGTTGCTCAGGCTGCCGCCGCTGAACATGGAGACGAAGCCGAGCATTTGCCCGAGGGCGGTGTTGGCGAGGCCGCCCATGCGTTCGGCCAATACTTGCTGATCGACGATCGGCAGCGGGATGTAGAAGCCGATGCGATAGATGATGAGAAAGATCGCGGTGATGGCGATCTTCCTCGTCAGTTCGGGAATCTTGAAGATGGTGAGGAGCTTTTGCATCGTCGGCCCCCAGGTCGGACGCGGCATCGTCGGCCGCGTCTGGCGTTAAGTGGTCTTCGGCGGGCGCGGTTTCATCTTGTTGCGCACGGGCTTCTTGGGCGCGGGGACGATTTCGACGGTGCCGCCGAGGGCCGTGATCTTTTCGGCCGCCGACTTCGAGAAGTGGTGCGCCTTCACGGTCAGCTTCTTCGTCAACTCGCCGGTGCCGAGGATGCGGATGCCGTCGGTCGGCCCATTGGCGAGGCCGGCCTTGCGCAGCGACTCATGATCGACGACGGCGCCGTCGGGGAAGACGGCGTCGAGCGAGCCGATATTGACGATGAGGAACTCGCGTGCCCAGGTGGCGTTGCTGAAGCCACGCTTGGGCATACGGCGGAAGAGCGGCATTTGGCCGCCTTCAAAGAGCGAGATCGGCTTCTTGGCGCCGGCGCTGGCCCATTGGCCCTTGGCGCCGCGGCTAGCGGTCTTGCCGTGGCCGGAGCCGACGCCGCGGCCGACGCGCTTGCGGCGCTTGGCCTTCTGGATGCCCTGGTGAACGGTCGAAAGGTCCATTACAGCGACACTCCTCGCAGCCGCGATACTTCTTCGCGCGTCCGCAGCAAGAGCAGTCCCTCGATCGTCGCCTTGACGAGGTTGATCGGGTTGGAACTGCCGTGTACCTTGGTCAAGATGTTGCGGATGCCGCACGCTTCCAGCACGTCGCGGACGCCGGGGCCTGCCTTCACACCCGTGCCCGGTCCCGCCGGAACAAGGACGACGCGCGCCCCGCAGAAGACGCCAACGACGCGGTGCGGAATCGTCTCGTGGCGCAACTGAATTTTCTTCTGGCGCTTCATCGCCTCTTGCGCGTCTTTGACGGCTTTCTCGACGGCGGGCGGCACTTCGTTGGCCTTGCCGTAGCCGCAAGAAACGCGGCCGCGCCGATCGCCGACGACCACCATCGCGTTGAAGCTAAACCGACGGCCGCCCTTGACGACGGCGGCGCACCGGCGGATCTTGACGACGCGCTCTTCCAGGCCATCTTGCCGCGATTCCCGATCTCGTGCCATACCAATCTCCCGAGTAGCTGACCGCTTAAAATTGCAATCCGCCCTCGCGGGCGCCGTCGGCCAGCGCCTTGACGCGGCCGTGATAGCGGTAGTGGCCCCGGTCGAAGGCGGCCTTGCTGATGCCCTTTTCCTTGGCGACTTCCGCCAGGCGCTTGCCGACCGCGGCGGCGGCCTTGACGTTGCCGCCGTAGGCGACCGCCGCCTTGATTTCCTTGAGGTTGCTGCTGGCGGCGGCGAGGGTAACGCCGGTCAGGTCGTCGATCAGCTGGGCGTAAATGTGCTTGGAACTGCGGTACACGGTCAGGCGCGGACGATCCGCTTTGCCGACCACGATGCGGCGCACGTGATTGCGCCGCCGCAGTTGCCGTCGTTTCTTGGTCTTTTGTTGGTCCATAGCTCAGATCCACAGTCGTTCGATTTATCAACCGCTGGCAAACGACTTGCCTTCCTTGCGGCGAACCACTTCGTTTTCGTAGCGAATGCCCTTGCCCTTGTACGGCTCCGGCTTGCGTGCCTCGCGCACTTCGGCGGCGTACTGGCCGACTTTCTGCTTGTCGGCGCCCTTGACGATGATCGTAGTCGGGTCGGCCAACTCGACCGTGACACCTTCGGGCGGCGTCATGGGGATCGGATTGGAATAGCCAACCGTGAGGACCAGCGTCTTCTTGTCCATGCGCGCCTGGTAGCCGATGCCTTCGATCTTCAGGCGCTTCTCGTATCCCTTGGTCACGCCCGTGACCATGTTGGCGATGAGGCTGCGCGTGAGGCCGTGGAGGGCGCGGCTCTGGCGCTCGTCGTTGGGCCGAGTGACGCGCAAGACCTTGGCCTGGTCGTCCTGGTCCACCGTGATGGTGCGGTGGACTTCCAACTCGAGTTTGCCCTTCGGCCCTTCGAGGCGCACCTTGCCGTCGGCGACTTGCACCTTGACGCCGGCCGGGATGGGCACGGGTTGCTTTCCGATACGCGACATCGTTCTCTCCCCGCACTCGTTTTTCACCAAACGGTGCAAATCATCTCGCCGCCCAGTTTCTCGCTGCGCGCCCGGCGGTCGCTCATCAGCCCCTTGCTCGTACTCAAGACCGCGATGCCCAGGCCGTCGAGGACGGGTCGCAATTGGGAAGCGCGGCGATAGAGCCGGCGGCCGGGACGGCTGGCCCGCTGAATGTGGCGAATGACGCGCTCGCCTTCGGGTCCGTACTTCAAGTAAACGCGCAGCACGAGTTTGGCCTCGCCCTGCGCTGGCGAGCGGAACGCCGATTGCCCATCGTCGTCGGCGGCATACTCGCCTACCTGGTAGTCGAGGATGAAGCCTTCGTCCTTGAGGACTTGCGCGATGCTCTTTTTCAGGTTGGTCGCCGGCATTTCGACGGCGGGCCGCTCGATGCGGTTGCCGTTGCGGATGCGCGTCAACATGTCGGCGATCGGATCGGTCATCATGGCGCGGACACTCCCTTACCAGCTAGCCCTGCGGACACCGGGGATCAGGCCGTCGCTGGCCAGGTTGCGAAAGCAAATGCGGCAGATGCCGAACTTGCGGTAGACGGCGCGGGGCCGGCCACAGATTTTGCAGCGGAGCCGGATGCGGATTCTCTCGCGCGGCGTCAACGCCTTGGTTGGGTCGCGGCGGCCCGCTTCGAGCTTAGCCATGTCCTGCGCGAAACGGACGCGCTTCGATTCGATTGCCATTTTGGACTCTCGCCTCTCGTTACGCCTCGCGGAAGGGCATGCCGAAAAACCGCAACAATTCCCGGGATTCGTCGTCGCTGTTCGTGCTGGTGACCATGGTGATGTCCATGCCTTGCGTGAACGTCACCTTGTCCGGGTCGATCTCGGGGAAGACCATCTGCTCGGCCAACCCCATGCTGTAGTTGCCGTGGCCATCGAAACTCTTAGGGTTCACGCCGCGAAAGTCGCGGATACGCGGCAGGGCCACGCTGATGAGCCGATCGAGAAACTCGAACATGCGTTTGCCGCGGAGGGTGACGCGACAGCCGATCTCGTTCCCTTCGCGCAGACGGAAGCCGGAGACGGCGACCTTGGCCTTCGTAACCTGCGCCCGCTGTCCCGTGATGGCCGACAGCATCTCGGCCGATTGTTCAATGCGGTTCTTGTCCTGCAGCGCTTTGCCGACGCCCATGTTGACGACGATCTTCTGCAGCTTGGGCAGACTATTGACGTTTTGGCGGCCGAGCTTTTCGCGCAGTTGCTTGACGATCTCTTTCTGATAACGCTCTTGAAGGCGAGCCGGCCCGCTAGGTGGCGGCGGTTCCTTCGGACCTTTAGGCCCCTTCTCGGCCTTGGGGGCCTTGTCGGGCTTGGTCTTGGCGGGCTTTTCGCCCTTGTCCTTCTTCGGCTTTTCTTTGTCTTCCGGCCCGGCCATGACGCCAACCTCGGGGCAATGGTCTCTGAAAACGTAAGGGACGCGACGCGCGGACGATCTCGCCGCGCTACGACTTCTTGGCGTAAGCCTCGCGCGGCTTGCTCAACACGCCGAGGCTGTGCGAACAGCTGCGGCAGAAGCGTTCCTTGTGGCCGTCGCTTTCGACATAGCGATGGCCGATGCGCACGCCGCGGTCGCAGGTCGAACAATAGAGCAATACGTTGGAGGCGGCGACCGGCATCTCTTTCGAGAGACGGCCGCCCTGCGCGTTGCGCCGGTTCGGCTTCAGGTGGCGATAGACCCGGCCGACGCCCTCGACCACGACTTTGTTGTCGTCCGGCAGGACGCGCAGCACGCGGGCGCGGGTGCCCTTGTCGTCGCCAGCGATGATTTCGACTCGATCGTCTTTGCGAAAATGCATGGCTTTACACCACCTCGGCGGCCAGGCTGATGATCCGCGCGAAACCCTTGTCGCGCAACTCCTTGGCCACCGCGCCGAAGATGCGCGTGCCACGCGGGTTTTCCTCGGCGTCGATCAGCACCAGGGCATTGCCGTCGAAGCGGACGTAGCTGCCGTCGTCGCGGCGCGTCGCCTTCTTGGTACGGACGATGACGCCCTTGACCACGTCGCCCGCCTTGACGTCGCCGCCGGGCAGGGCCTTCTTGACGCTGGCGACGATGATGTCGCCGATCCCGGCATAGCGGCGGCGGCTGCCGCCCAACACCTTGATGCACATGCATTCCTTGGCGCCGGTGTTGTCGGCGACATCGAGATACGTGTATTGCTGAATCATCGGCCCAACCCCTTGATACTTACGACTGAGCGGCCGGCGCGCTGACGGCGGCCGCAGGCGGGGCGGCGACCGGGGCGCGGGTAATGACGCGGACCAGGCGCCAATTCTTGGTCTTCGACAGCGGCCGCGATTCCATGATCTCGACCAGGTCGCCCGCGTGCGAATCGTTGACTTCGTCGTGAACGTGGCACACGGTACGGCGTCGGATGTACTTGCCGTAGCGCGGGTGTTTGACCAGGCGCGGGATTTCCACGCGCCGGGTCTTGTTCATCTTGTCGGAGGTGACGACGCCCACCGCCGTGCGTCGGGCGCCGCGTTCTTCCGTCGTGGTTTCGGTCTCGGCCATGCTACTTCTTCTCCTGGCCGGCCGGCGTGGCGGCCGCCAACTCGCGCTCGCGCATGATCGTCTGAATACGGGCGATCTCGCGCCGCGCCCGCTTGATCAAACCGACCGCTTCCTGCTTTTCGGTCGCCGACTGCACGCGCAGGTGGAACAGGTTCTTGTTCGACTCCGACAAGGTCAGCCGCAGCTGTTCGTCGGCCATGCCGCGGAGTTCCGCCGTCTTCATGGGTCGCTCTCCCTCCGGTTCAAATGCTCGGCCGGCGGCCGACCAGGCGGCAGCGGAACGGCATCTTGTAGGCGACGCGCGCCAGGCAATCGCGGGCGGCCGCTTCCGGCAAGCCGCCGATCTCGTACAAAATCATGCCCGGCTTCACGACCGCGGCCCAGTATTCCGGCTCGCCCTTCCCCTTGCCCATGCGCGTCTCGGCCGGGATGGCCGTGATCGACTTGTGCGGGAAGACGCGAATGTACAACCGGCCTTCGCCGCGCACGGCGTGGGTCGCGGTGATGCGCCCGGCTTCGATCGATTCAGCGCTCAGCCAGCCGCCATCGAGCGATTGCAAGCCGTAGTCGCCGTAGCTGACCGTGTTGCCGCGCTGCGCGTTACCGACGACCTTGCCGCGTTGGCTTTTTCGGAACTTTACCCGCTTGGGCATTAGGGGCATCGTTGGCCTCCTGGGGGTCCAAATAATCCCCGTTGTTGATCCACACCTTGATACCGATATGGCCTTGCCCGGTCTTCCCCTCGGCGAAGCCGTATTCCACCTTGGCCCGCAGCGTCGAAAGCGGAATGCTGCCCAGCATACCCGTCTCGCAGCGCGCCATTTCCGAACCGCCCAACCGTCCCGAAAGCTGAATGCGGATGCCTCGGGCGCCGGCTTGCATCGTCTGATCGAGCGACCGCTTGAGCGTGCGGCGGAAGCTGGAACGCTTCTCCAACTGCTCGGCGATGTCCTGGGCGACCAGCACCGGATCGGTCTCGGGCCGGTTCACTTCCATCGTCTTGACCTCGATGTGCCGGTGGCACAGGTCTTCGAGGTCCTTGGTCAGCTTGTCTACTTCCTGGCCCTTTTTGCCGATGATCATGCCGACGCGGGCCGAGTGGATGAAAACCGTGACCTTCTCGCGGGTCCGCTCGATGCGGATTTTGGCGATGCCGGAGCGGCCATATTTCTTCTTAACGAACTTGCGGATCTTGAAATCCTCGACCAGCAACTCCGCGAAGTCTTGCTTGTTGGCGTACCACTGGCTCTGCCAGTCGGTGAAGATGCCAACGCGAAAACCCGTGGGCCGTACTTTTTGCCCCATCGGTGACTCCAGCCTAAAGAACGACGGAAGAAGCCCACGGGAGGAAGCCCGTGGGCTTGGAGTTTCATGCGCTCTTACTCTTCGAAGTCGGACAGCGCCACATGGATGTGACATATCCGGCGTTTGATCGGGTAGGCGGTGCCGCGCGCTCGCGGTTGAATGCGCTTCATGATCGGCCCGCCATCGACGCGCGACTCGCTGACGACCAGTTCGTCAATGTGGCGGGCGCCGCGATCCTCGGCATTGCCCAGGGCGCTCTTCAGGGCTTGCTCTAGCAGCCGGGCGCTCTTGTTAGGCAGGAAGCGCAACAACTGAAGGGCCACGTCCACGTGTTTGCCGCGAATCAACGACGCGAAAGGTCGAACCTTGCGGGGCGACATATCCGCGTACCGATGTATGGCCTTGTACTCCATCGCTGACCTCTCGCGCCCGTGCAAAATCCGTCACGCAACCAAAATTCCGGGGGCAGGATTTGAACCTGCGACCTCCAGGTTATGAGCCTGGCGAGCTACCACTGCTCCACCCCGGGTTCCATAAATCATTGCGGATTGAGGATTTAAGATTGCAGATTGAAATCGGTATTCAGCAATCCGCAATCGTCAATCTAAAATCCGCAATCCCCTACTTGCCCTTGCCCTTGCCGCCGCTGTGGCCGCGGAAGAGGCGGGTCGGCGAGAACTCGCCCAGCTTGTGGCCGACCATGTCTTCGGTCACGTACAGTTTCATGAACTGCCGGCCGTTGTGAATCAGAAACGTGATGCCGATGAACTCGGGCACGATGGTGCAATCGCGTGCCCAAGTCTTGAGCGGCTCGCGGGCGCCGGTGTTTTGCAGCTTCTCGACCTTGCCGAGCAGCCGCGGATCGACATACGGCCCTTTTTTCAGCGAACGACTCATCGCCACCACCCAATGTCGGAGCCTATTAAACTACGATTTCCCAGACAGCCGGCCAGTGCCAGGCCGCTATTTTTCGGCGTAATGCGGGCCGGGCCGACGCCGACGAATGATCGACGAGTTCGACGGTTTCCGCTTCTTGCGCGTCTTGCCGCCCTTGGCCGGCACGCCGGTCGGACTGCACGGATGCCGGCCGCCCGCGGTGCGGCCTTCGCCGCCGCCCATCGGATGGCTGACCGGGTTCATCGACGTACCGCGGTTGTGCGGCTTCCTGCCTAACCAGCGCTTCCG
>JBBSES010000146.1:0-9261 GCA_038239465.1 Gemmatales bacterium | reverse complement strand
GCGCCTCTTGACTCCAAGCGCCATGCCCCGTACTTTCCCAGTTGTTCGCTTGTCGCACTCAAGGTCCATCCCCGATGGGATATGTGACGTGAAGGGACTCGTGGCCACGCTTTTCTCGGCACTCTTTTCGACCCTGTGGGCCGATGCTTCGGGCGCCGCGCCGGTCGCCGTCGCGGTACTCATCCTCCTGCTCCTGGGTTTGGTGTTCCTGTTCGTGCTGCGTCCGGGTTTCTTCCTGCGGCCCCTCATCTGGCTGATCACGCGCACGGTCTATCGGCTGAACGTCTATGGCCGCGAGCATGTGCCCAATACGGGGCCGGGGCTGTTGGTTTGCAATCACGTCAGCTACATCGATTGGCTCTTGCTGGTCGCGGCCCATCGGCGCCCCATCCGCTTCGTCATCTGGGCGCCTTACGCCAACATGTGGGGCCTACGCCATCTGTTGAATTGGGCGCAAGTCATCCCGATCGACGGCTCGGGCGGGCCGCGCGCCATTCTGAAATCGCTGCAGGTCGCCAGCGCCGCCCTGAAAGCCGGCGATCTGGTGTGCATCTTCGCTGAGGGAGGCCTGACGCGCACCGGCTTCCTGATGCCCTTTCATCGCGGCTTCGAGCAGATCCTGAAACGCAGTCCGGCGCCGGTCGTCCCGGTGTGCCTCGATCATGTCTGGGGCAGCATTTTCAGCTACAAGGGCGGGCGGGTGCTGTGGAAATGGCCGCAAGAGTTGCCGTACCCGGTGAGCGTCGCTTTCGGCCCGCCGTTGCCGACTACGACGCCGGCCGCCGACGTGCGCTTGACCATCCAGAAGCTGTCGGCCGATGCCGCGGTGTCGCGCAGCGACGACCGTTTGCCGATCCATCGCCAGTTCGTGCGCAGCGCCGCGCGGCATCCGTTCCGGCGCTGCGTCGGCGATTCGACCCGACCGCGGTCGCTGCGTTATGGCGAAACCTTGACGGCCGCTATTCTGTTGGCCCGGCACCTGCGGCCCGTGCTAGGCGACGCGCGCTGCGTCGGCATCTGGTTGCCACCCAGCATCGGCGGCGCCCTCGCCAACATCGCCATCGCCTTCCTCGGCAAAGCATCGGTCAATTTGAACTACAGCCTGTCGCCGGACAACGTCCGCTCGGCGACACGGCAGTGCGAACTGCGGCACGTCGTCACCTCGCGGCGCTTCACCGCCAAGCTCAAGCTCGATCTCGGCGACGGCGTGACGCCGCTCTATCTCGAAGACCTGACTAAGAACTTTGGCGCCGTCGAGAAATTCGGCACCATGCTCGCGGCCGTCGCCCTGCCCGGCTTCGTCCTCGACCGCTGGCTCGGCCTGACGAAAGGCCGCGTGGAAGACGTGGCCACCGTCATCTTCAGCAGCGGCAGCACCGGCGAGCCGAAGGGCGTGGTCCTCACGTTCCGCAACGTGACGGCCAACGCCGAATCGATGATCCAGGCCATGGACGTGGCCCGCGACGACCGCGTCCTCGGCGTCTTGCCCTTCTTCCACAGTTTTGGGTACACCGTCACGCTCTGGGCGCCGCTGCAAGTGGGCGCTTCGGGCTTTTACCACCCCGACCCGCGCCAGGCCAAGGAGATCGGCGAGGTCTGCCGCAAGCAGGGCGGCACCATCTTCTTGACGACGCCGACCTTCCTGCGCTTTTGTCTGCGCCGCTGCGACCCGCGCGACTTCCGCAGCCTGCGCATTCTCATGTGCGGTGCCGAGAAGTTGCCGCAACCGCTGGCCCACGAGTTCTTCGAGAAGTTCGGCGTGCTGCCGTTGGAAGGCTACGGCTGCACCGAGTTATCCCCCGCGGCGGCGGCCAACATCCCCGACCGCGAGGTCAACGGCAGCAAGCACGTCGGCAATCGGCCCGGCACCATCGGCCAACCGCTGCCCGGCATCGCCGCCAAGATCGTGCATCCCGAAACTTATGAGCCGATGCCGCTCGGCCAGGAAGGGCTGCTCCTCATCTACGGCGCCAACGTTATGCACGGCTATCTCAACAAGCCCGACCTGACGGCGCAAGTCATCCGCGACGGCTGGTACGTCACCGGCGACATCGCCCGCTTCGACAACGACGGCTTCATCACCATCACGGGCCGGCTGTCGCGCTTCGCCAAGGTCGGCGGCGAAATGGTCCCTCTGGAACGGATCGAAGACGAACTGCAAGGCATCCTGGCGACTAACGATCGGGTCTGTGCCGTCGCCGCCGTCCCCGACGACAAGCGCGGCGAGCGCGTGGTCGTGCTGCACACCACGCTTAACGGCATCGACGTTCGCCAGCTGACCCAGAAGCTGGGCGAGAAGGGCATGCCCAACATCTGGCTGCCCGGCGAGCGCGACTTCTATCAGGTGCCCGAGTTGCCCATGCTCGGCACGGGCAAGATAGATTTGAAGCGCTTGAAGGAGATCGCTTTGGAGCGCACTAACGGTAAATCGGGCACTTCCCCAGCGTGACCGCGCGCCTAACGGTCTCCCTGTCTCCTTGTCTCCCTGTCTCCTTGTCTTCCCAAGGTCGGTTTCCCCTCGCGCATTTTGCCGTGTAATTCCCGGCAAACCCGCGCCGCGGCGCCGACTTTCAGCAGATGAATGCCGCCGCGGAAGACGACGACGCCGATGATCGTCAAGGAGCCGGCCTCGACGACGCGCGGCTGCTCGTTGACCAGCAGGGCGAACACGATGTAGAAGAAGAACAGGCCGACCAGCAGCAAGAGCCAGCCGATGATTTCCCAGATTCTCACGAGCACTCCTTTCGGCGATCGGCGCGAAGTTTGGCCCAGGTTAGATAGCGATACAGGCGGCGCTGTTCGCGCCGCGTTTCCCGCCAGAACACGTCTTGGAGAAATAATACCGCCTCTTCGCGCGTGGCGAAGCGATGGGAGACCGTCAGCGCGCCGTGCAGCGCCAGACCGAGACCCAGGATCCAGGCCAGGACGATGAGCCGCCAGAAGCGCGGCGCCAGGCCGAGGCCGCCGCTGTCGTCGGGAATCGCTTCCCACAGGTGCGGCGCCAGGCCGGCGAACAGGAAGACGGACATCATCAGCAACGGCAGTTCGCCTTCGATCAGCGACCGCGAGCGCTTCGGCGCCGGCTTGTTCTTGCGGATACGCGGATCGTCCGGCAGCATGTGCCGGGCCACGCCCTGCAAGCGGTATTGTCCCGCCACGTAGCCCAGGACGGCGGCGCAGAGGAGGAAGTCGCCGAGCGCGTCGCCTTCGTCGATCGCGGACCAGCGCCGGCCGAAGAGCGCGGGGCCAACCAGCACGGAGGTCAGAAACAGCAGAAAGGCCGGCAGCGCCAGTCGCCAGCGGCCCGCGAGGCCGCCGAGGCCGACCAGGAACGGCGCTAGACTCCAGATGCCGTGCCCTCGGTCAAGCAACACGAGCAATAGAAGGACGAGGCAGACCAGGCACAGGATTTCGTAGAGGCGCGGGGCGGTGTCGGTGGGTGGAGCGTCTTTCATGCATCAAGGTCCTGAACGGCAATCGGCGACCGTGGCGAGCGGGGTCGCGTAAGCGCCCCGAGCGCGGAGTACGCGAGCGCGGAGTACGCGAAACGTAAACAAAACGGTTCGCGGCGGAACGTCGGGCTTTACACCTTGGACTGTCGCAATCGATCCAATCGCTCGACGATCAGCGGCGCCGCGTCGTGGTCCTGAGCGCACAACACGGGCACCCGAGCGCGGGCGAAAGCGCGGCGCAGCCGGTAAAACGAGTCGTGAAAGCGCAGCGTGGTCGCCTGGTTCAGCAGGTCGGCCAGCGGCAACGGGCGATCGCCTCGCGCCAGCCCCTCCGGTTCCTTCTTGGCGGGCGGCGGCACGCCGGGCGGCCAGGGGCAGACAATCATGACCCGGTGATGCCGTGCCGACGCCACCTTCACCGCGCGCAACAGCGGCGCCAGTTCGTCGCGCAGTTCCAGCAAATCGACCAACAAGACGAACAATTCGTTGTCGTGGCTGTGGGCGACGGCGTTGAGCAACGCCTTGGCCAACACGTCGATTTTGCCCGGCGCGGCGAAGAGATAGCGGCCGGCGCCGTCGTAGAGCGGCAGCGTGTACGGCACCTGATGCTCGCCGAGAAAGCGCTGCAGAGAGACGGCGAATAGTTCGTGGTCCTCCGCCAGGAGCGCCACGCCGCCCGGCGCCAGGTCGTAGCGCGCGGACAGGATGGCCGCCAGCTGCTTGCGCCAGCGGTAATGCCGGCGCCGCTTCGGAAAGAACAGCCGGCCCGGCGCCAGCGCGAAGCCGAAGATCAGGCAGACGGCCGTTAACACGAGGATGAAGAGTCCCAACCAGGTGAACATCCGAGGGAGTAGCGACTGGTCGAAAATGGCGATGTAGAGCCAGGCGCAAGTGGCAAGGGCGCCCGCCAGCGCCGCGCCGCCGACCATCAGATACAGAGGCAACAAGAGCGGCAATCGACTGTAGAGATAGTCCAGCCGGCGTGGATGACGGAACGTGTAGCGCGGCGTCGGGCTGAGCCACGGCAGCCACCACGGAAACGAGTTGATCTCGTCGCGCAACAGATGGGGATAGACCTCTTGCGCGAAGGCATAGGCGGCGGGCAGCAGGGCATCGACGGACGCGCGGCCCTGCGTCGGCGCTTGTCCGGCGGCGTCGGCCAGGAGGTTCAGGACGTGCGTGAGGTGTCGTGGCGTCCGCGCCGGCTGGATCGCCGTGGCCATCTCCTCGTCGAACAGGCACAGGCCGACCTGGTCGCGCGCCGCCACGGTGGCCTGGGCGACGGCGGCGGCCACCTCCACTTGTCGGCTCAGGGCGTTGCGCCCCGGCGGTCCCAGACGAACCGAGTTGCTCGTATCGACGAACAAGGTGCAGCGGACGGGTACCTCGCTCTCGAATTCCTTGGTGATGAGCCGATCGCGCCGCGCCGATACCTTCCAGGCGATCATCTTGGGCGGGTCGCCGGGAAGGTAGTCGCGCAGGTCGAGGAGTTCAGCGCCGGAACCGGGACGGCGATGGCGGTGCGTGCCGGGCGGCGGCAATAGGTTGTGGCGCTTGGTCGTGGGCCAGTGGCCGCCGGCATCCACCAGCGGCGGCAAGACCCGGACCTCGCGCGGCGCCGCCACGAACATGGCCCGAAAGAATAGCCCCTGGAGGTCGGTCACTTGCACCTTTACCCCCTCGAAGCGTACCCGGCCGGCCGCGCCGCAGTCGATGCGATAGCGAATTTCCGCCGGCCGCGCCGCCAGCAATTCACCCTGCCATTCCGCCGAACCGTCGGCCGCGTCGATGGTCGCCGGCAGGCGATCGGTGAGGACGACATACGGCAGACTCAACCAGCCGCGCAAACGAATACGCAGTCGCACCTCGAACGAACGATGCGACCACAGCGTTTCGACGGGGCCGCGTTCGTCGCGCAGTTCGCGTTCGAGGATGAGATAGCTCGTCAAGCGATGGGTACGGGCGGCGAACATCAGCCATTGGCCGATGGCCCACAGGAGCAACGTCAGGCCGATGAGGGCCAGCGAATGGCCGTGAACCGCCTGCACGCCCCCCAGGGCGGTGAGTCCCAGGGCCATCAGCACCAGCCACCAGCCGCGCGCGGTGAGCATGTTTACGAGCATTCGCCATCGTTTCACCGCTTCCCTTCGGGGCGCGGCGAAACGGAGTGCTTTAGAGGGTGCTTGCAAAACGCCGAGTGCGCTTTCGATCCACTTGCTTGCGCCGCGGGCTGTCGAGATTTGTTACAGCCCGCGGCGCAAGCAAGGAGACTGCAGGGCGGATGAATCGTGCGGAAACTCTTTGCAAACAACTTCTTAGGGCTTCTTCTCGGGCAATTCGCAGCGGCGGATCGTCTGATCCGCGCAGATGAAGACGGCGTACTTGCCGTCGGCCGACGGCGCCACGCTCAGGACGCCGACGTTGTGTTCGTCGTACTTGCGTATCTCTTCGCGCGAGTTGACATTCCACAAACGCAGGCTGCCGTCCTGGCTGCCCGAAAGGAACTGTTCGACGTCGGGAAGGAAGGCCAGGCCACGGACCACGTCGGTATGGCCTTCGAGGGAATGCAGCCATTCCTTCTTGGCGAGATCGTAGACGTGGAGGCTGCCGTCGAAGCCGCCGGACGCGGCATAGCGGCCATCGGGAGAGAAAGCGACGGCGGTCACGATGCCCTTGTGTCTAGCGAAGTCTTTGACCTTCTTATTGGTTTCCAGGTCCCAGAGGGTGACGGTGCCGTTCACGTCGCCCGACAAGGCATAGTGGCTGTCGTTGGAGAGAGCGACGCAGCGCACCTTGGCGTCGTGTTCGCCGAGGACGCCCTTGGGTGTGCGGTTGGTCAGGTCCCACAGGCGCACGCCCCGGTCGCCGGCGCCGGAGACGCCGAAGTTTCCCTTGGGAGACAGGGCGACGGCGCTGACGGCGTCCTTGTGGCCCCGCAGGAAGCGTTCGTTGGCCGATGCCTTCGGATCCCAGGTCGTGACGAAATGAATCACGGGCGGCACCTTGCCGATGGGCGTCGCCGGGTCGTCGGCGGGCCGGCCAATCAGCACGCGCTCGCCATTGTCCTCCACGGCCAGCGCGTTGGCGGGGAAGACGGTGATCAGTACGTCGGCCGGCTTATCCGCGCGCTTGTGCAGCGGCACGCGCCATAAGTGGATACGGCCATCGAAGCTGGCCAATGCCCATTCGCCGTTGGGCGATAGGGCCGTCCGCAACGTGCCCGCTTGCAGTGGTTTGTCGAAGCGCACCAGGACGCCGCTGAGCGGCTTGACCGGCACTTCGGGTTTGGTGGCGATGGGCAGCGTCGGCCGGGTCGGCACGGGGCGCGTGGCCACCATCGTCTCGACGGGCGGCCGCGTGGTTGTCGTATCGGTCGGGCCTTCCACCATGGCCCCGGTGTTGGCCTTCTCCTTGGCGGGATTGCCCAGGAATGTGACGCCCAGCGCCACGGCGACCAACGCCGTCAACCCCAGCAAAATACCGACGACGGCACGCGCCGATTTTCGCGGCGTCCGCGGCAGCGGCACGGCGACGGGCGGTCCGTCGTCGAGGACGGTCTGCCGCTCCGGGGGAAGCGCCGCCCGTGCCTGGCCGGCGGCCGTCATGGCGAACGTCGTTTCCTGCAAACCCTGGGGAATTTTCCCGGACGCCGTCGCGGGAGGGCCGAACTTGATCGACGCCGCCGACGAGCGCATCGTCGCCGAGCGCGCCGGCACGAAAGGCTCCAAAGCGTCGGCCAAATCGGCCGGCGTCTGATAGCGATCCTCGGGCCGCTTGGCGAGCAGCTTGGCCACGATGTCGGCCACCGCCGCCGGCACGTCGTCGCGCAACGCCGTCACCGGTGTCGGCTGATCCATCACGTGCTTGAGAAGCTTCTCCGTGTATGTGCCCTCGGGGAACAGCACGCGGCCCGTCAGCAGGCAATAGAACGTGCAACCGAGGCTATACAAGTCCGAGCGGATATCGACGGAGCGCGAATCTCGCGCCTGCTCCGGCGACATGAAATCGGGCGTGCCCATGACGACGCCCGTGCCGGTCAACTGGCTGGCCGGTTGGTCGATCGACTCGTGCAGCCGGGCCAGGCCCATATCGAGAATTTTGACCAACCCCTCGCCCTTGGTCAGCAGAAGATTACTCGGCTTGATGTCGCGGTGGACGAGGCCGCGCTCGTGGGCGTGCTGCAAGCCGAGCGCCGCCTGACGCACGTAGTCGCACGCTTGCTCGACGCGGAACGGGCCGTGATCGCGGAGGAGTTTGCCCAGGTCCACGCCTTCGATGTACTCCATGACGAAGTACAGGACGCCGTCCACTTCGTTGGCATCGTAGGCCATGACGACGTTGGGGTGCGTCAGCTGGGCGGCCGCCTCGATCTCTTGATTGAAGCGCTGCTGCGTCTGCGGACTGACGTGCTGGTCGCGGCGGATGACCTTCAAGGCGACCATGCGCTTCATGCGCAGGTGCCGCGCCTTGTAGACGGTCCCCATGCCGCCCTGGCCGAGGATTTCGAGGATGTCGTATCCCGGCAGCTTGGGCAATGCCGCTTTCGGCTCCTCGGCGGCGACGGGGATGGAGTCGGGCAGCGGCGCCGTACCGCCGGCCGTTTGATAGGGGTCGGCCGAGGGATGCGCCGCTCCGGGGTGGGCGGTCTGATACGGGTCGGTATGCTCCACGGACGGAGGCGTGGCCGAGCGGTCGCCATCGGGAAGCGTTGGCTCGGGGGCCACACCCTCGGCATGGCCCGACGCCAACTCGCTCTCGGGAGGCACGGTCGAGGAAGGATCGATAGGATTGGGTGGCTGCATCGGCCGGCATTCCCCCGACGGACAGGCGACCGTGTAGTATAGGCCGCTCTGCCGGGGATTGTCTACGGTGTCGGGGCAAACCATTCCATCCTGGAAACCGTCTCAATGCCGAACGACGTGGCACATAAGGAACCGACCATGACGCGATTCTTGCTCACCCTAAGCCTCCTGATGACGACGGCATCGGCCACGCACGCCCGTCTGGAAATCGGCGATATTCAGAGTACCCACGGCCCACTCTTGCCCGAGCGCAAGGTCCTGGAGTACTCGCCGGAAGACATGATCTTCTTCCGCTTCCTGGCCAACGGCGTGAAGGTCGATCCGGCCGGCAAGGTCGATGTCGAAACCGTCGTCACGTTGCACGACGCCAACGGCAAGGAACTGACGAAGCACGCCATCCCCTCGAAGGCGCGGCTGAGCCTGGGCGGCGACGCCTTCGCCGGCTTCGCTTATCTGACGTTAAACGAACAATACGTCAGCGGCGCGTACACCTTCAAGGCGACGGTGATCGACCACCTCGGCTCGGAAAAGGCTTCGTTCCAGCGCGAGGTGCGCATCCGGCCGAGCGAGTTCGCCATCGTGCGGCCGCGCTTCTCGTATGACGCCGAGGGCCGAGCACCAGCGCCCGTCGGGGGCCTGGTGAGTCAAACGCTGCATTTTCGCATCGAGGCGTATGGCTTCGACCGCGGCCAGGAGCGCGTCCATCTGGTCTCCAGCGTGCAAGTCCTGGACGCCAAGGGCAAGGAATTGCTGCCGGCGCCGCTGGAAACCGTCCTCAAATCGGAGGACGCCAAGCTGGTGAAAGCGACGACGGTAGGGCACTTCAGCGGTTCGCTGGGTTTGCATCGGCCCGGGGAATTCACGCTGCGGATAACGGTGGAAGATAAGATCGCGCAGAAGAGTACGAAGCTGGAATTGCCGCTGCGCGTTGTGGCGCCGTGAAATATAGGCCGTTTGGCGAGCGTCGAGGCGTAAGCCCGACGTGTGAGCAGCTTCCACGTCGGGCT
>JBBSES010000145.1:0-9284 GCA_038239465.1 Gemmatales bacterium | reverse complement strand
GCGGAGAGGTGCGCGACGAAGCCATTGCCGCACTTGGGCTCCTTCACCGCGGCGCCGAAGGTCTTCGCAGCCACGCCGCCCGGTAAGTCCTTCGCCGCGCCGCCGGTGTTGCCGACGAGGTAAATGGTGCCGTCGGGGGCGGCAGCCGCGTCCTGGAGGTCGTCGTCCTCGGCCGTGCCGAAGAAGGAGGCCGTGACGATCTCCAGCGGCGGCTTCGCCTGAACTGATTCGCTCAACAGCGCCGCGGCCACGAAAGCCAATATGACGCTTCCCGTCCACTTGCTCATCAGCATCTCCCTACGGCTTGACCACCTTGAAAACCTGCGACACCGGCGCGGCGGGCGCTACGGGGTCTGCCGTGCGCCGACCGACCTGATACGCCGTGATTCGACACTCGATCGGCAGCGCCGCGTCTGCCGGCAGTTCCGAAACTACGACTTTGCCGTCCTTGACGACGACCGGGCCATAATCCACCTCGTAATGCACCGACAGTCCGGAGTCAGCCTTTGCTGCCAATTCCATTGGCCCCGCGTCCGCCTTCAGGTCTGTCATTGCCGGGAACTCGATGCGCTGGCCCTGGCCTTTGACTGCTGGCATCGGCAGGCCGCCCCAGCGGTTCGTCGCCCGGTAGTCGGCAGCGCCGGGGTGAACCGCCGCAACGCTCACCGCTTTGACCGGCCGCAAGAGCCGGAAGGTATTCTTGTCAATTTGGCTCACCGGCTCGTTGATCTTGCAGCGGAAGACAAACGGCGTCGCGGCGTGGCCGACCTTTTTGCCGCCAACGCTGCCGCCATATGCAGCCGGCATCACGTCCAGCCAGTCGGCCTCGACACGGAACGTCCAGCCGTCGCCCTCGTCCAGCCAGGTTGCCTTCGGGTTACTAAGGCACTGATGCTTGCCGAGGTTGCGGTGGTGTTCTGCCGTGGCCTGCGCGATCTCCTCGTCGTAATGCCAAAGCGCGGCGCGGCGGTCGCCGGTGTAGTCACGGTACGGCGCCGGCTTGTGCTTCGACTCGTAAAGGTCGCGGTCGGTCAGCCAGCCATCCTCGGGCTTGAGCGGCAGGCAGCGGACCGGGTCGTCGCCAGCCGGCAGCCGCGCCGGCAGGCGGTGCTTCGCCGTCTTGCGCAGAAACAGGGCGACATATTTCGACAGCTCCGGCGCGCCGTGGAAGTGGTCGCCGCCCAGGTCGAGCCAGAGCGACATCAGGTGGCCGGCGTCCTTCTCCTTGAACTTCTCCACGTCCTTGCGGACGAAGACCCACTGCGTCTCCCGGCCGAACTCGGCGCGGATACCTCCGTCGGGTCCGAACGTCTCGAACTGGCCGTTGATCGCCACGAGCGGCACGCCGGCCAGGCTGCCCGTCGGCGGCAGTTGTCCCTTCTGGTGGAAGTTGCCGCTCTTGATGTGAACGACGCCGGCGACGCGCTCCGGCTTCCAGTACGCCACATTCCGGCAAAAGATACCGGCCGTCGAGTGGCCCATCGTGATCCACGGCACGCGGCGCAGTTCCGGGTGGCCGCTGTGCGTCGCCAGGTCGTCGAACGCCTTGAGCCAGCGCGCTGCGTCCGTGTTCCCCTCTTCCCAGTAGTGGAAGACCCCCGAAATGTGAGGAGAGAAGTAGACGATGCCGAGGCCGCTTTCGGCGCACGCCGTGCGGACTTCGGGGTCGAGCGCGATCTCCAGCTCGATGCCGAGCCGGCCGCCGACAAGCAGGCCACGCACCGTTTTCAGCTCCGGCGGCAGCCAGAGAAAGACGCTGCCTGGCGCCTGGCCATCCTTGGCAGCCCGTCCCGCGTCGAACGGCACCTGGTACTGCCACGTCGCCGCCGGGGCGGCATGCGCCGCCAGCAGGACGCCGAGCAGTGCGGCCAGTGACAGGGAATGCAGTCTCATTTCGACGGCCCTTCCTTCCGCGGCTCCGCCATTTTTCCCAGGACGATGTTGCCGTCCTTGAGCGTGATGCTCTGGTCACCGACGACGATCTGATCGCCCTTGACCTGCGGCTTGGGTTCCTGGACACTCGAGACGAACTTCAGGGTAACCGTCGTCGCTCCCAAGACCACTTTCGTGCCCTCGGCCGTTCCCGTGGTGGCCAGCATGAGGTCGGCGCCGCTGGCGCGGGAGAAGTCCACGGCCAGGCTGGTGCCATCTGAAAAGGACATGATGCCGGAACCGTCGGCGGCGGGCTTCCAGAAGGTCACATCCGGCTTCACCGTTCCCCACGAGAACTTTTTGCCCAGGGCGGTCACGTGCAAGGCCCCGTCCGCCCGCGCCTGGATGTAGCCGCGGGCATTCTTCGTCAGCACGGAGACAAGGGCGTCGTTCTCGTCCTGCCAGCGGTTGCGAAAGGCATAGAAGCCCCATTTACTGTCGCGGTAACAGAGCGGCAGCACTTCGGCGGGATTCTTCTCTTTCAGCTGCATGGGCCAGTTGACGAACGCGCAGACCGCAAGGTGCGGGTACGGGCAAGGCGTGTCGAACGGCGTGCCCCGGTCCGCATCAGCCGCCTTGAGGTGATGGTTGTAGAACCACAAGAGGGCTGCCTGGTGTTCCGTGCCGAGCGCGCCGAAGCTCAGGGCGAAGTAGCCGGCACCGCTCTTGTCGCCGCGATCCCAAACGTTGTGCGGGTAACCGCCGCGCTTCGGCAAGAATTCCATCTGTCCTTCGCGCGGGATCGTGAGAAAAATCCACTTCAGCGCCGTCCACGAAGCATTGGGGCGCGACGCGGCGAAGTCTTTGCCGCCGGCGACGCGCCATGCTTGCAGCGCGGTCAGAAAGACGATGTGGGAGGACATCGAGCCAGTGCCGTCCCCCTCGGCGAAGAACCCGCCGTCGCCAAACCCTTCGCTCAGATTGCGGACGATGCTCTTTTGGCTGACGGCGAGCAAGCGCTCGATCATTTCCTGATCGACGTCCGGATCTTTGCTGATCGCCAGCAGCGCGAGGGTAGCGCCGCCAACTTGCATCCCGAAGTGATTGCTCGCCGGGGGCATGTCGCCGTGGACCAGGGACGACAAGCTGACTTTCCCGCGTCCGTCCGCATCCGCATAGGTCGCCAGTGCCCGGCAAACTTTCTTGCGGAACTCCTCATCCCAGCCGTCATAGCAAAGGTCGTAACCCAGCGCCGTCCAGCCCAGCACCGGACCGGCGCGCAGCGAGCCGAACGGCCCTTGAAAGGCATAACGGCGGTCGCGGTCGCGGTAGCCTTCCAGGGCTTTTTCAAAGCACTGCTTGCCGAGGTCGGCGTATTTCTTCTCGCCGGTCAGCTGGTACAACATGCCATAACCAGCCATGTGCGAGAACGTATAAGCACCGAGCGGGGCCTTGGGGTGAAAGTCGCCGGCGCCGTCGGCCTTGACCGGCCCCTTCTCCGGGTTGAAGGCAGTGGGCATCGACTCGCCGTCCGAGCCGTTCAGACAACGGCGCAGACGCTCGATGAGGGCCTTGCCTTCGGGGGTCTTGGCGCGTTCGCGCAACATCGGCAGATCGCTTTTGCGGAATAGCAGGCGCGGGTGCTCGCCGGCCTGCGGAGGCTTCCAGTCTTTGACCGGCACCTGCCACGGCCGCTCGTCCAGGCCGGGCTGGTTGGGAGAAACTCCGGAGACCACCAGCCCATCGAAGCAATTCTCCCGGGTGTCCTTGACTTCCCCACCGGTGCGCAGCGTGGCCTTGTAAGTGCCGGAGAGAAAGTTGCCGACGCGACTGCCCTTGAATTCAACCTCGATCTTCAAGGCGGCGCCGTCCAGCGCGACGTCGGGGACGACTAGCTTGCCGGCAACACTGTCCATGCTGACTTGAACGTCCTTGGGCGCATCAATCCCGCGCACGTGGCTCGGCGGCTGCTGAAAGTTCACCCGTCCCACATTCGCCGATGCGATGGCGCCCTTCTTGATGCCGAGCTTGACCCACAGGTTGCTATCGTCGTCCGTCTGATGGAAAACCAATTCATAGCTGAGTTCGTCCGGATCGCCGGCCTGGGGTGGGTCAATCCCTCCGCCCAGGGTGCCGTTGATGTCGCTTTCCTTGTCCTTGTCGCGGATGCCCGCTTCGAGATTGGCCTTGTACGATCCCTGGACGCTGCGGATCTCAGTTTTGGCCGACAGGTTCGGATTGCCCAGCTTGCCGTCTACCTCAAGCACAACTGAACGCGGCTTATGGTCGGCGGGGACCCAGGGGTCGGGAGTCAGCTTGAGTTTGATTGGACCTTTGAAGGTGTCCGCATTGACCTGCACGCCGCTCACGTCGGCGACATATTTGGCGACGTTGTAGCCGTAGTGATTTCCGCCCGGGATACGCGAGGTGGCGACGGCGGCGAGCCACTTTCCCTCCTTGCGCGTGATGTAAATATTCAGTGGCTTGCCGGCAGCAAAGAAATCATCCGCGCGGATGCGCCAGGAACCATTGTCCGCATCGGCGCGCGGCGCGTCTGCTGCCTGTGCCGTCAACCCGGGCACCGCTGCCAAGGCGATCAGAACGAGGACATGGGCAACTAGCCGATAGCGATTCATATGAATTCTCCTGTGGTCGGCGGAGAGTCGGGCAGCGCTGAGGTCATGCGGGCGGAAAACGTGGGTGGCAGGGCTATGGCGGAAGGCGTCGCGATACTATGAGGCGAACATGCAGATCATTAGCTGAGCCTGGCTACGTCTGCAGCTTTCAATGACGCGAAAGCGATCGGCATTAGCTTGCCGAAAAAGAATGAGGTTGAGCATCATCAGCGGCGGGGCTGGTCGAGGATCGGCGATTCATATTCGATGCCCGGCGCCTTGCGGAAGAGAATCAGCCAGCCGTCTTCTTCTCCGGCAGGCTCAGCCTGGAATGGGGCTATCGTGTGGAGGCCATCGCGGGCACGGCCGGCAATGGCGATGGCTTTGGCACCCGCCGCGATGGCGGTCGCGGCTCCTCCGCACAAGCGGGCGGAGTAGAGTCGCGTTTAGTCAGGGTCGAACACGCACAAGAAGGCCCCCTCCCCCTCGCCGCGCAGCCCGAAGGCCCCCTTGGATACCGGTGGCGTGGCGCCGGCCCAGCCGCCGACGTAGCTGCGCCCCTCCGCGTCCACGGCCAGGGCCGCCGGCCGCATCGAGCTGCCGCGCTCTTTCTCGCCGCGGCCCAGCAGCATCGTGCTCTGCAGGACGCGTCCACTCCGGCTGTCGAGGCGGGCTACGAACGTCAGGAACTGGCCGCGGATGTTGTGCGGGCTTTGGAAGCGGTCGGTCCGGCCTGGGAGCTTCTCGCGGATGTCGTCCGACTGGCGGCCCCAAACGGTGTTGCCGCCGTGGCTCTCACCGGCCACGTACAATTGACCGTCCTTGTCCAGCGTCAGGCGCAGACCGACCGAACCGGCGGTGAGTCGCTCCCCTTCGATCTGCTGTCTCGTCCAGTCATGGGCCATCCACAGCCTCTTGCCGGTCAGATCGAAGGCGTAAATGAACGGGACTTCGCCTTCGTTGGGCTTGGGTAGGCTCGCCCCGGTCGCGTAGACGACACGATTGACCGGGTCGCAGACGATGTCATGAACGCGGCGCTCCGGGATGGCCCACTCCTTTTGCAATCTGCCTTTGCGATCCAGCACGCTGATCCGGTTGTCGGTGAGGGTGACGGCACCACGGTCAGGCCCTGGAGTGATGCGTCCATCCTTGGCGTTCCCATTCGTCGTCCACTCGGTTTGGAGCGCGGGGTTGAGCTTGGCGCAGCCGGCGCTCCCGATCACATAGACGTGACCAGCGGCGTCGATGCGCAGATCGTCCACGGAGCCGCTGCGGCGCACCACAGCGAGCACGCGTCTTCCATCCGCGGCAATGCGGAGGACGGCGCCGTCGCCGCCCCCTGTCTGGTTTTCCGCCCGCCACGGCCTGAGATCGACACCGGGCAAGGTGGCGCCGATCAGGATGGTGCCGTCGGGAGCAATGGCCACGCCACCGACGCCGTCGGCATGCGGTCCGCCCAGCCAGGTGGCCAGCAGTGCCGGGCTGCCGCCGTCATCGTCAACGCCACCGAGAGGTCGCGGCGTAGTCGAACTTTCGGCGGAAGCGACGGCGAAGTGACCAGTTGGTACCTCGTCGCTCGATTGATCCGATTTTCGCTTCAGCCAGCAGGAGCCTTTCGTCACCTCCAGCCGGGTCGAGTCGGCGAGGGCCACCACGTTGCAACGGCCCGGCCCGACAAAATCGGTGACTTCGGCATTGGGGGTGTTGATGACGACCTTGGTGGACCGCTCAAAGTCGGTGGTGACACTGCCGCGCTCCAGATGAAACGCTTGGCCTTCCCCCGCGGACGATCCAGTCAGCTTCAGGGCGGTATCCGGGCCAAGCTCGAGCTGGATGTCGTCCGGCATCCGGATGACGGCTGCCCCATCGCGGGTCACCGCACGATCGCCCCACCGAAGGTGCATTCCGGCGTGTCCGTGCATTGCTTCACCCTGCCGGACAATCGCGACTTCTGAACCCGAGATGAGAACCAGGTTCGCTTCCCCCGCTTGCCGCTGCCAGAAGTGCCAGGCCAGCGTCAGCGCCACGGCAACGCTCGCCGCCACCATGCCCCAGCTGCGCCAGCCAAGGCGCCGCCGCGCCGCGGAATCTTTCGCCACGCTAGCGGACTTGGCAGGAAGCGCGCAGGCGTCGCCGGATTCCATTTTTGCCAGCACCCGGCCTTCGGTTTCCTGTTCAATCTTGTGGATCAGCGAATGCTGCTGCACGTAGGCCCAAAAGCAACGGCACGCCTCGGGCGATTCCAGCAAGAGCTTTTCCAGCTCGGTCTGGTCGGCCTCGGTCAGGGCACATTCGACATAGTCGTCGAGCAGTGCCAGCAGGCGGTCACGGTCCATGTCAGCCTCCCTCGGCGGCGAGGCGGCGCTCGACGCACTCCAGCAGGAACTTGCGGGCGCGGGCCAGGGCGACGCGCACGGAATTGGCGGTCCAGGACAGCTGTCGGGCAATCTGCTGCGGCGTTAACGGCGGGTCGGCATAGCGCAGCGCGACCAACTCCCGCGCTCGCGGCGCTATCTGGTTCAGGCAGTTTCGCAACGCCTCGTAGCGCGGCATCAGCAGCGGATCGAGTTCCGGGGCCGTGGCCGACAGCACGTTGAGGACCTCGGGGGCTAGCAAGGGGACGTGGCGTTTCAGCTGGCGATATTGCTCCAGTACCTTGAGGCGAGCGACGGCCCGCGCCCAGGCGCCGAAGTTGGTTTCCAGCTGAAAGTCGGCCGCCTTGGCGGTCAGTGTCAGGAATAGCTCCTGAAAGATATCCTCGGCCGCGTCTTGCTGAGGCACCAGCCCGCGAATGAAGCTGCGTAATAGGTCGGAGTGCGCCAGGAAGAGCTTTTGCACCTCCCGGACGTGCTGGACCGCGTCGGCGTGTTGCTGAGCCTCATCCATCGCCCTATCCTCCGATGGTCAATGACGTCGAAGGGCACACCATTAGCAAAAATAGGTAATCCTCCACTGCTTCGGAACGAGCATAAAGGCAACCCTTCTTCCTTGGCTTCCCCATTGCCGTCCCGTTTGTGACTATGGAAAGGGACCGACCTCGGGACGCCCGCCGCGATTTCGGTGAGATTTTTTGCCTCCCCGGCCCGTTCGTGGGGTTCAATGCAGGGATGCGACGGAGGATTGTCGTGCCAAATCGACGTTCTATCGGTGTATTGGTCGCCGCTTGCTTGCTCTCCCTGGCGAGCGACGGGGCCGAGAAGCCGGTCGGCTATCTCCCCGTGACGCCCGCGCGGGGGTTGCACCAGGCGCTACAATTGCAGCGAAATGAAATCCGCGATTGGCTGGAGCAGCGCGATTACCCTTCGACTGCCGAGGCGGTACGCTGCCTGTCGGCGCTCACGGTACTCTACGGCCGACAGAGCGGCGCCGACGCCTGGCAAACCGAGACGCGCAAGTTGCACGCGGCGGTCGATCCGCTGGCCGACGCGGCGCGCCGCAAGTCGCCGGCCGACTGCGGCAAGGGTTTGCAAAACGTAGGCGGCATATTGGACGACCTGGCGAAGTTGGCACCCGCGCCGCCGAAGGAACCCGACAAGGACTTCCAGCCGTCCGGCGGCGTCAAGACGTGGATGAGCCTGATGGAAAGCGCCTATCGCGGCGCCCGTCGGGCCGACAACGCCAGGGATGTAGAGGGCCTGTCGCTCGCCCTGGCCGAGGAAGCCAATGCCGCCGGTTACCTCCGCGCGGATGCCCGCTGGCGTAACGCCCATCACGAGGTCCGCGACCTGGCCCTGGCGGCTTCGCGCCTGGCCAAGGGGGACGACCTCGAACCGGCGCGCCAGGCGCTCAAGGCCGTCTATAAGCGCTGTGAAGCGTGTCACGACGCGCGGCCGCGTTAATCTTCTCCCTTCTCCTATCTCTTCGAGAGGACTCCTCATGAATCGGTCGAAACTCATTGCCTGCCCCGATTGCGCCGACGAGACGCCCGACCTGGATCGGCGCGGCTTCCTCAAGAGCGTGGCCGTCGCCGCCACCGCGGTAGCCTCCGGCGGCGCGACGCTGTTCGCCGCTCCGACCCCCAAGAGCGCCGCCGAAACGACGGTCAAGGCGCTCTACGAGACGCTGACCGACAAGCAGAAGAAGGAGGTCTGCTTCGAGTGGGACTACAAGGACCCGAAGCGCGGCCTGCTGCGGACCCACGTCTCCAACAACTGGCACATCACGAAGCCAAGTATCGACAGCGACTTCTACACCAAGGACCAGAAGGCCCTGGTACTCGATATCTACAAGGGCATCTTCAACCCCGACTGGCA
The DNA here is from genome assembly GCA_038239465.1 of Gemmatales bacterium. Classification (GTDB taxonomy): domain Bacteria; phylum Planctomycetota; class Planctomycetia; order Gemmatales; family Gemmataceae; genus JBBSES01. The sequence goes on along the minus strand of JBBSES010000145.1, from coordinate 544 downwards.
CGAACGGCTAATGAAGCAGCTGAAGGACGACACCGACGGCAAGGCCTGGGGCGCCGATCAAAACATCGCCATCTTCGGCACGCCCGGCGACAAGGACAAGTTCGAGTTCGTGATGACCGGCCGGCATCTGACCTGCCGGGCCGATGGCCATAGTACGTCGCACGTCGCCCTGGGCGGGCCGATCTTTCACGGCCACGCCGCCAGCGGCTTCAACGAGAAGGTCCATCACCCCGGCAACGTCTTCTGGCACCAGGCCCAGCTGGCGAACAAGGTGTACGAAATCCTCGACGGCAAGCAGCAGAAGGTGGCACTGGTGCCGAAGCGGCCGGCCGAGGCGTCGGTCGGCTTCCGCGACAAGGACGCCAAGTTCCCCGGCCTAAGCATCTCCGACATGACCGGCGATCAGAAAGACGCCGTGAAAAAGGTGCTGACGAGCCTGATCGAGCCGTACCGCAAGGAGGATCAAGAAGAGGTGATGGAGTGCCTCAAGAAGCAGGGCGGCCTCGACAAATGCACCCTGACCTTCTACGAGGACGGCGACATC
>JBBSES010000144.1:0-9318 GCA_038239465.1 Gemmatales bacterium | reverse complement strand
GTAAACAAGACTCAAGTCGGCTTCACGCCCAGCGCCCGCCGTGCCCGCGATTGCAGGATGGATAGCATCGTGCCGGCTCGGGCAAAGGAAAACAACTCATCTTTTTCCGCGGACGACAGTTCATCGCTCTGGTTGCGGACGACCAAATCGTGCATCCGCGCCTTGTCGGCCGCGCTAAAATCTCGATCCAACAAATATCGCGCCATTTCCGCCGGCAGCCGACCTTGCTCGTCGCCCAGGACGCGAGCAAGAATGCCGATTTCACTCGACGATGCATCACTCGCTCGTTCGGTTTGCGTGGACATGTTATTTTCCTCCTCACTGCCGATCATATACGAAAAAGAAGCGCGGGAATAGATTCCCGCGCTTCCTCATCGCGAAACGTAAACGAGACGCGGACAAACAGAACCCTTACTTACTCACGGCCGGCTCCGCCTTGCGAAGCAAGACGTATCCGGTCCCGCCCTGCGGCGACTTCGTCTGGAGCAGAATACCCTTCTCCAGCGAGCCTTTGTCCGCCATTTCCTTCAGGGCGGCGGCGCTCGTCACCGCGTGCTGATCGACCTTGGTGACGACCGTGCCGCGCCGCACTCCCGCGCTGGCGGCGACTCCTTCGGGATCGACCTGTACGACGACGGCGCCGGTGACGTTTTCCTTGAAGCCCAGCTGCTCGGCCATGTCCGGCGTAAAGTCGGCCGCCTCCATGCCCAACTTGTCGAGGCTGATGGCCGCCCTGTCGCGCTTCGGCGCTTTCGGCGCCGGCACCTTGGCGGCGCCGAACTCGTCGGGCTGCTCCTCGACCGTGACCGGCATCGTCAGCGCCTTGCCGTCGCGGAGGACGCCCATGTCGGCCGGCTTGCCCAGGGTCAGGCCAGCGACGATGCGCTGCAGCTCGCGGCCATCCTTGATTCCCTTGCCGCCGATGCTGACGATCACGTCGCCCGCCTGCACGCCCGCCTTGCCAGCCGGCGACTTGTCGTAGACGTGCGACACCAGCACGCCCTGCTGATCGTCCTTGAGGCCGAGGCGCGCCGCCAGGTCGCGGTCGGTCAAGTCCTTGATCTGCACGCCGAGGTAGCCGCGCTTGACGACGCCATCCTTGACCAGCTGCGTCATGACGTTCTTGGCGAGGTTGCTGGCGACGGCGAGGCCGACGCCCTGGAAGCCGCCGGTGCGCGTCTTGATGGCCGAGTTGATGCCGACGAGCTTGCCTTCCAGGTTGACGAGCGGGCCGCCGGAGTTGCCGGGATTGATGGCCGCATCGGTCTGGAGGAAGTCCTCGTACATGTTCATGCTCAGGCCATTGCGTCCCTTGGCGCTGATGATGCCGGCCGTCACGCTGCCCGTTAAGCCAAAGGGCGCGCCGACGGCGAGGACGCGGTCGCCGATTTCCATCTGGTCGCTATCGCCCAGTTCCAGGAAGGGCAGCGGCGTCTTGGCCTCAATGCGGACGATGGCCAGGTCGGTCTTCGGGTCGCCCTTCATGTCCTTGCTGGTGAACTTGCGGCCATCCGACAGGGTGACGGTCACCTCGTCCGCGCCGGCGACGACGTGGTTGTTCGTCAGGATGACGCCCTTGGCATCGACGAGAACGCCGGAGCCGAAGCCGCCCTGCGGGCCGCGGTCGGGCATTTCGGGACCGTCGCGGTCCTCGAAGAACTGGCGGAACTCCTCGGGCATGTCCTTGCCTTCGAGGTTGGGCTTTCCTCGCGCCGGCTGCTTGGTCCGCACGGCCTTGACTTTGCTCTCGATGCTCACCACCGCGGGCATCACCTTCTTGACCACGTCGCGGTAGGAATTCAATTCCTTGGGCATGGCGACGACACCGGGGTTTTGGCCGTGCAGCCACGGGCCCGCCACGAAGCTGCCCACGGTGCCGCCTAGGAGCAGACCGGCGACACCCACCGCCCACCGAGCCGATAGAGTCATGTTTTTGCGCCTCCTTGGGGTCGCGCGAGGACGCCGGCCGTTTGGGGCAGCGGCGATCCCCTGGTATGAAGGAAATAAGGGGAAAGATAGGGTAAGGCCGAACGCCAGGCGCGTCCCGGCTTCCTCCCCATAGTACGCAACGACGCGGCGAAGCGGACGAAATCGCGGACGATTTTTTCGCGCCGAGGCATGATGGCGAGGGATGCCGTGGCGGTCAAGACCGCCTCCGCGCGCGGAGAGACGTTTTTATAGAATGAGCGCATTCACGAAACGACTCCCCTCGATAAAGAGAAGCGCGCATGAGCCACGACACCCCTCTCCCCGACCCGTCCGTCATCCTCGATCTGATGGAGGCCTTTCGCCGCTCCAAGGTCATGTTCGCCGCCGTCTCCCTGGGGGTCTTCGACGCTCTGGCCGATGGCCCGAAACCGGCCGGGGCGCTGGCCGAGCGGCTGCGGTTGAACGCCGACGCCCTCGAACGGCTTCTGGACGGCTGCGTCGGTCTCGGCCTGCTCGCCCATGCGGGGGACGGCTATGCCAACACGCCCACTGCTAACGCCTTCCTCTGCCGGACCAGCCCGCGGCGCTTGACGGGTTATCTCTCGTATTCGAACGACGTGCTGTGGAAGCTGTGGGGTAATCTCGAAGACGCCGTACGCGAGGGGTCGCACCGCTGGAAGCAGGTCTACGGCATGGACGAGCCGATCTTCGATCATTTCTTCCGCACCGAGGAACTGAAGCGCGAATTCCTGTTCGGCATGCACGGCATGGGCTTGATCTCGTCGCCTGCGGTGGTCGCCGCCTTCGATCTCAGTGGGTTTCGTCGCCTGGTAGATCTCGGCGGGGCGACGGGACACCTGGCGGTCGCCGCTTGCCAGCGGTATCCGAATCTGGAAGCCGTCGTCTTCGACTTACCGGCGGCGGTGTCGCTCGCGCGAGAAGTCATTGGCGCCACGCCGGTGGCCGGTCGGATAAGCGTGGTGGGCGGCGACTTCTTCAACGATCCGCTGCCGGCCGGCGACCTCTACGCGCTCGGCCGCATCCTGCATGACTGGACCGAGGCGAAAATCGTGCAGCTGCTGCGGAAAATATACGACCGCCTGCCGGTGGGGGGCGCGCTCCTCGTTGCCGAGAAACTGCTGGATGAAGACAAGAAGGGGCCACGCTGGGCGCAAATGCAATCGCTCAACATGCTGCTTTGCACGGAGGGAAAAGAGCGGACGCTCGGAGAATACGAGACGTTGTTTCGCAAGGTCGGTTTCGTTGAAGTGTCGGGCAGTCGGTTGGCGGCGCCGCTCGACGCGGTCCTGGCGGTGAAGAGGTGAACCCAACGATGTGGGCCGCTTTCGCCTCATTTCTCGTCGGTATCAACGTCCGGTTGCCAGCGAAATCGGCGTCCCCTCACGCTGCCCGCTTCGGCTTCGGTCCCCTTTCTCAGCCGAGCCGAAGTTTCTTCCACGCACTCGAAGCCATTTGCCGCGATCGCGGCAGTTTTTGCACGCAATCTAAGCAGATGCTTCGATAGCGTGAGGCGATTGCCGCGGACAGGTCCGACGTAACTCCTAATCTAGCAATGGCTTGTACTCAAGGACGCATCCTTTCGGCGGCGCTTGGCATATGAGTTGCATTCTTGACACAATCGTGGCGATTTTCCATCCCTGATGCCACCGACCTCGTGCCCGAGGTCGTCGATGACCCCCGAATTTTGTCTTCCGTGGAGACGTTGCGCGTCGGCTCTCCCCGATCGCGTCGCGGGGAGTCGCCGCGCGCCGGGAGGAGCCAGGGGAGGTTTGTTTGGCGATCCTCGGTGAAACTATCTGTCCCTATTGCGGCGTCGGCTGCCGCCTGCGCCTGGAGGGGACCGCCGAGCAGGTGACTCGCATTCGCGGCGTCGAAACGGCGGCGGCGAACCTCGGCCGTCTCTGTGCCAAGGGCGCCCAGCTTGGCCCTACCATCCGCACGCCCGATCGCCTGACCGATCCGTTGCTGCGCCTGAGTCGGCACGATGCCTTTCGTCCCACGGATTGGGATACGGCGCTGCGCTACGTCGGCGAAATCTTCACCAACATCATCCGCACGCACGGTCCCGAGGCGGTCGCCTTCTACGGCAGCGGCCAACTCGACACCGAAGCGGTCTACACGATCTCGAAGCTGTTCAAGGGAACGCTCGGCTGCAACAACACCGATTCCAATAGCCGCCTGTGCATGGCCGCCGCCGTGGCCGGCTATCGCACCAGTCTCGGCGCCGACGCGCCGCCGACCTGCTACGACGACATCGAACTGGCCGACGTGATCTTCATCATCGGCAGCAACATGGCCGAGGCGCATCCGGTCACGTTCGACCGCGTCCGCGCCAGCAAGAAGGCGCGGCCCGAGCAGACGATCATCGTCGTCGATCCGCGGCGGACGGCGACGGCGGACGCGGCCGACTTGCACATACCTCTCGCCCCCGGCAGCGACATCGCCTTCTTGAACGCCCTCGGCCGCATCCTCTTGATGATGGACGCCGCCGACGCGGGCTTCATCGCCGACCATACGAATCAGTTCGAGCCGTACAAGCAGATGCTGCTGGCGCAGGACCTGGCCGAGTTGGTCAAGGTCACGGGCATCGCCGAAGCCACCTTATATAAAGTGGCTCGCCTCATCGCCGGCGCGGGCGGCTTCCTCAGCTTCTACTGCATGGGGTTGGGCCAAAGCACCGTCGGCATGTGGAAGCACAATAGCCTCTTGAATCTCCACCTGTTGACGGGGCAGATCGGCAAACCGGGCGCCGGGCCGTTCTCGCTGACGGGGCAACCCAACGCCATGGGCGGCCGCGAAGTCGGGCTGTTGTCGCACCAACTGCCGGGCTATCGCACCGTCGAGGACGCCGCCCACCGCATCGAGGTCGAGCGCTATTGGGGCCGGCGCGAGGGGACCATCCAGCCGAAGTCCGGCCTGACCGCCGTGGAGATGTTCCGCGCGCTGGAAAAGGGCCAGCTGAAAGCGATCTGGATCGCGGCGACCAACCCGGCCGTCAGCCTGCCCGACCTGCATCACGTGCGCCGGGCGCTCGAGCGCGCCCGGCTCGTCGTCGTGCAAGACGCCTACCATCCGACGGAGACGACCCGCTTCGCCGACGTGGTCCTGCCCGTGGCGCAGTGGGGCGAGAAGGAATGGACCAGCACCAACAGCGAGCGCATGGTCGCCTACAGCCCGAAGCTGTTTGAGGGGCCGGGCCAGGCGCTGCCCGATTGGGAGATTATGTGCCGCTTCGCCCGGCAGCTGGGGCACAAGGGGTTCGAGTTCACCAGCGCCGCCGAGGTGTGGGACGAGTACGCCGCTCTGACCAAGGGCCGACCCTGCGACATGAGCGGCATGACCGCCGCGCGCCTGCGCGAAGTCGGCGCCCTGCAATGGCCCTGTCCTACGGTCGAGCATCCGGGGACCAAACGCCGCTATCTCGACCGGCGCTTTCCGACGGCCGACGGCAAGGCGAAGTTCATCGTCTGCGAACACCGCGATCCGCGCGAGATGCCGGATCACGAGTTTCCCTTCGTGCTGACCACGGGCCGGATTTACGGCCACTGGCACACGCTGACGCGCACGGGCAAAGCGGAAAAATTGATGCGCCGCGACCCGACGCCGTATGTCGAGGTCCATCCCGACGACGCCGAACGCCTCGACGTCGAGGAAGGCGCGTTGCTGCAAATCTCCAGTCGCCGGGGCACGGTGCAATTGCCGGTGCGCCTACACGACGGCGTGCGGATCGGCATGGTGTTCGTGCCCTTTCACTGGGGCGACCTGTTTGGCGAGGGGAACGCGGCCAATTATCTCACCATCAGCGCCATCGGCCGGGTGGCCAAGCAGCCCGAATTGAAGTTCTGCGCGGTCAACCTGGAAAAGGTTGTCGTCGAAGCGCCGGTCGAGCGGAATGGGTCGGCGCACGGATATCGAACCGCCCTGCCGGTCGCGGTGGCCATGAACGAATGATCGTTAGTCCGAGGAACCGAAGTCATGCAACTCTCTGGATTCTTGAAGGCCGGCCATCCGCCGAGCTTGTTCTGCGCCTTCCTGTACTTCGACATCAGCTTCATGGTGTGGGTGCTGCTGGGCGCGCTGGCCAACTCCATCGTCCCCGAGTTCGGGCTGAATCAGGCGGAGCGCGGCATGATGGTGGCCGTCCCGCTTCTGGGCGGCTCGATCCTGCGACTCGTGCTGGGCGTCATGACCGACCACCTGGGGGCGAAGAAGACGGGACTGATTGGCCTGATGCTTACATTGATTCCGTTGGTCATTGGCTGGCAGTGGGCCAACAACTACGCCATGCTGCTCGTCATGGGCTTGATGCTCGGCGTGGCCGGGGCCAGTTTCGCGGCGGCGCTGCCGCTGGCGAGCCGTTGGTATCCGCCGCAGTACCAGGGCATGGCCATGGGCATCGCCGGGGCCGGCAATAGCGGCACCGCGCTGGCGACGCTGTTCGCGCCGATGCTGGCGGCGGCCCTCGGCTGGCGAGCCGTTTTCGGCTTGGCCATCCTGCCTATTTTGGCCACGCTAGCGCTCTTCTTTTGGTTGGCCAAGGATAGCCCCAACCAGCCGCCCCCCAAACGCCTCGCCGATTACGGCGTCGTCCTGGGCCAGCGCGATACCTGGTGGTTCTGCCTGTTCTACTCGGTCACGTTCGGCGGCTTCGTCGGCCTGGCGGTGTTCCTCAACAGCTTCTTCAAGGTGCAATACCAACTCGACCCAATTGCAGCCGGCTACTTCGCCACCCTCTGCGTCATGTCCGGCTCGTTCCTGCGCCCCGTCGGCGGCTACCTGGCCGACCGCTTCGGTGGCATCCGCATGTTGGTCATGCTCTATGTCGGCGTCGGCCTGGCGATGGTGGGCATGAGCACGCTGCCGCCGCTCGCCCTCGGCACGGTCTTCATGTTCCTGGGCATGGGTATGTTGGGCATGGGCAACGGCGCCGTCTTCCAGCTGGTGCCACAGCGCTTCCCCAAGGAGATCGGCGTCATGACCGGCATCGTCGGCGCCGCGGGAGGGCTGGGCGGCTTCTTCTTGCCCAACCTGCTCGGCAGCATCAAGGAATATAGCGGCACCTTCTCCTACGCCTTCATGGTCTTCGCCGCCGCCGCGCTGTTCTGTGCCGTGGCCCTCATGTACGTCAGCCGGTCGTGGCAAGCCTCGTTCGTCGGCGAAGGCGGAAAGGCCGCCGTGCCGACGCCGAGAGAGACGGAACCGATTACGCCCGTGGCGGGAACGCCGGCCATCGATGGCGTGCCGGAACACGCGCCGGTCGCTTCGTGATTCTTGGTTAACAACGCTGGCGTTAGCCCCCCGTGGTTGTCCGGTGGAAATCCACGGGGCGCTAACGCGGCCCCGCTCGCTCTATACAGAGGCGGCTCCTCTCCGGCCGCTCGCCCCACGGAGAAATCGCCATGCCTCGCCGTAAGCTATTGCCTCCCGCGAAAGCTAAAGAAGAGGCGCTGGCCCGCGCGCCGCGAAAGTCTCTCCGCGCTCCCTTGCTTCTCCCCAAGGAAAACGCATCCATGATCCAGGCAGAGCGCCGGCCGACCGTCGTGATCGCCGGCACCGGCATGGCCGGCGCCAAGGTCGTCGAGGAAATCCTCGCCCGCGCGCCGCACCGCTTCCACATCCGCATGTTCGGCGCCGAGCCGCACGGCACCTACAACCGCATCCTGCTCTCCAGCGTTCTCGGCGGCTTTCAAGACCCCAAGCAACTCTGGCTCAACTCCCTCGACTGGTACGAGGAACGCGGCGTCCACGTTCATCGCGGCGTGCGCGTCGAGGCCATCGACCGCGCCAACCGAGTCGTTCGCGGCGCCGGCGGCAAGGTGACGGAGCCATACGACTTCCTCGTCCTGGCCACCGGGTCGCGCCCGTTCGTGCCGCCCTTGAAAGGCGGCGACCTCCAGGGCGTCTTCGTCTTTCGCACGCTGGACGACTGCGGCGCCATCAGCGAACACGCGCAGAACTGCGATACCGCCGCGGTCATCGGCGGCGGCTTGCTCGGCCTCGAAGCGGCGCGCGGCCTCCTCAGCCACGGCCTGGAAGTCACCGTCGTCGAAGTGGCGCCGCATCTGATGGTGCAGCAACTCGACCCGGCCGGCGGCGAACTGCTCAAGCACAAACTCGAACGCATGGGCGTTCGCGTCCTGACCAAGACGGCCACCCAGGAAATCGTCGGCGACAATGGCCGGGTCGTCGGCCTGCGCTTCGCCGACGGCGGCACGCTTGACACCGACATGGTCGTCGTCAGCTGCGGCATTCGCCCCAACGCGGACGAGGCCAAGAACGCGGGGCTGACCGTCGAGAAGGCCATTGTCGTCGATGACCAGATGCGCACCAGCGACCCCAGCGTCTTCGCGGTCGGCGAATGCGTGCAGCACCGCGGCAAGCTCTATGGATTGGTCGATCCGGTCTACGAGCAAGCGTGCGTGCTGGCCGACGTAATCACCGGCGCCAAGCCAGACGCCGCTTACCGTGGCTCGCGCCTGGCCACCACGCTCAAGGTCATGGGCATCGATCTCATCTCGATGGGCGAGACCAACGGCACCACCGTCGATTGCGAAGTCGTTAGCCATTTCGATCCGGCGCGCGGCGTCTACCGCAAGGTGGCCGTCCGCGACAATCAATTGGTCGGCGCCATCCTGCTGGGCGAGGCCGACCCCACGGGCCGCTTGACGCGCCTCTTCAAGAACGCCGAAGCGCTCACCGTGCCCATCATGGATCTGGTGAGCAACGGCAGCGGAGCGGCCTGCGAAAGCGGCGACCTGCGCACCCTCGCCGACGACGCGCAAATCTGCAACTGCCACAGCGTCAGCAAGGGCACCATCGTCGCCGCCATCGGCGTCGGCAAGCACTCGGTCTCCGCGCTGGGCGAATGCACCCGCGCCGGCACCGGCTGCGGCACCTGTCGGCCGTTGCTCGGTCAACTCATCAGCGCCTACGGCGGTCAAGCCCGTAGCGCCCTCAAAGAAAAGAACAAGATCGAGATCATCAAGGACGAGAAGAACGGCCTCGACGCCCTGCCAGACATCTTGAAGTACACCGCCGCCAACAACTGGCAGGAGATGACCGAGGCCGACAAGCAGCGCGCCAAGTGGCACGGCCTGTTCTACCGCGCGCCGACGCCCGGCAATTTCATGCTGCGCCTCCGCCTCACGGCCGGGCAAACCAACGCCCGCCAGCTGCGCGTCGTCGCCGACTTGTCCGACCAATACGGCAAGGGTTTCGTCGATATCACCACGCGGCAGCAGTTGCAACTGCGCTGGTTCACGCTCGCCGACCTGCCCGACATCTGGCGCCGTCTCGAGGAAGTGGGCCTGCACAGCAAGCAAACGGGACTGGACAACGTCCGCGGCGTCTGCGGCTGTCCCGCCGCTG
>JBBSES010000143.1:0-9344 GCA_038239465.1 Gemmatales bacterium | reverse complement strand
GCTGCGGCGCCGGCAATAAACCCTGCCACGGCGGGAAGCAGGGGTAGACGTTGTTGACCGGCGTATGGCAGACCCACGGGTTTACGGGGTACAATCCCTGCTGGCAGAAGTCGGGGGCGCAGCCGGGATGGAGCGGGTAGCAGTAGGGCGGGCCGCAGGGCGGCCCCGCGCTCGCCGTGCCAGCCGCGATCAAGAGGACGCCGACGGTGGTAAGCAGTGTTCGCATTGACGATTCCTTTCGTGGGACACGCGATCCATGCGGAAGACGCCGAGAAGTCTTTCCAGGATAGCGTTGCCCACGGAAGGCGCGTTGGCAAATCGCGCGAGCGAAAATAGAAGCGAATGGAGGCGGCGAAAGCGCGGTCGAGCGGATAAAGCGCGACGCGCGGACAGCGCGACGTTTAGCGGCTCGGATTTTTCTTCTAGGCGTGCGGCCTGGGAGTGGGGAAATCGCATCCATGACCCATCGCTTATCGTTTTTCCTGGTTTTCGTCGGCGGGCTGCTCGCCTTATCGTCCGGCCACGCGCACCCCGTTCCCAAGCAGACACACGACCGAACCGTCGTCGTTACCATTCGCCCCGATGCCATTGTCGTCGAGTATCGCCTCGAACTGGACGAATGGACCGCGGTGAATGACCTGGTGGCCGTGCTGCCGAAAGATCGAATCGCCGATCTCGCCAAGCCCGCCGACGTCTATGCCGCGTTCACGCGCGCCTACGCTCGGGTGCTGGCCGATAACCTTCATGCCACCCTCGACGGCGTCGAACTGGATTTCCGCCCCGTCAAGGATGGCCATGAGGTATGGGAGGACCACCTCCGTTGTACCTTCGTTTTTCGGGCCGACATGAAGGCTATCCCCGATAAGCATCATCGGCTCGACTTCCGCGACGGCAACTACGACCTCGACGGTGGACGGATCAACACTTCTTTACACGTCGATGTGTCCATTGAGCGCCATCCCGACGAGGAGAAACCGTCCGCCGACCGCCGACAATTGTCGGCAACGTGGGACTGGAAGCCGTGCCGAGGCGCCTTCCAATTAGTGCAAGTCGAGTCGGCGACCGCCCCATCCCCATCGGCACCGGCAGCGCGGCCACGCACCTTGCTCGAGCTGTTGCTCGGTTCGCACCTTGGCTTCGGCGTCTTGTTGCTTATGAGCGCCGGCTTCGGCGCGGTCCACGCCCTGACGCCGGGACACGGCAAGACGCTGGTGGCGGCGTACCTCGTCGGCGAGCGCGGCACCGTCGGCCATGCGTTCGTACTCGGCCTGGTCACGGCGCTGACGCACACCGGCAGCGTCTTGCTGGTGGCCATTCTCCTGGCCCTTTTCGTGGACGACTCCGCCGCCGCTCGCGTGCAGACCGTCCTCGGCTTCGGCGGCGGACTGCTCATCGCCGGCCTCGGCTTCTGGCTGCTGCTGCGCCGTCTCTCCGGTGGGGCGGATCACATCCACATCGGCGGCGGCCATCACCATCACCACGACGAAGCGCCGGCCACGGGCGCCGTCACCTTCTGGGGCCTGGTCGTCCTCGGCATCGGCGGCGGCATCGTGCCCTGCTGGGACGCCATCGCCATGCTCGTCTTCGCCGTCGCCGCCCAGCGCATGTGGCTCGCCGTGCCGTTGCTGCTCGCCTTCAGCGTCGGCCTGTCGGCGGTGCTGGTCCTCATCGGCATCGTCGTCGTCTACGCGCGCGGCTGGGTCGGCGGCCACTGGGCGGGCAGCCGAGTCGTCCGTGCCTTGCCAATAGTCAGTGCCCTGGTCATCACCATCCTGGGCTTGTGGCTGTGTTACGACAGCATCCACCCTGCCGAACCGCCGGCGCTCGTTCAAAGCACGGCACCTTGAATTTCGCGCCCGAAACGGGCACAATCCCATTCTTTCGCCCCTCCCAGCGCCGCGGGACGCCACCCGCGGGCCTTCGCTGGCCGGCGCGGTTGGGCCATCCCGTGAAAGTTGTCGAGTTGACGGCGCTGCAGGTGCGCATTCCCCTGCGAAGACCCATTCGCCATGCCTCGCATTCTCGAACCTCCACGGATAACGTCGTCGTCCGCTGCCTGCTCGACGACGGCACGGAGGGGTTCGGCGAGGGAGTGCCGCGCGACTACGTCACCGGCGAAACCATCGATTCCGTCTTCGACCACTTGAAACGCAGCGATCTTTCTTCACAGCTGACGCGGTGCCGCGATTTCGATGAAGCCATCGCCCTGGCCGAGCGTTTGCGCCTCTCGCCGATACCCGGCGACGAACGCGACTGCCAGGGAAACGCCGCCCGGTGCGCCGTGGAACTCGCATTGCTCGACGCTTACGGCAAGCGCTTCGGCCAGCCGCTTTCGGCGGTGACGCAACGCCTCGCCCCCGATCTCTATCACCCCCGGGCGGTGGTGCGCTATAGCGGCGCCATTATGGGGGCGCGTAGCCGTTGGAAGCTGTTCCTGGCGGCGGCCGTCAGCCGGCTCAACGGCTTCTCGCAGGTCAAGGCGAAGGTCGGAATCGAAGGCTCCGACGACGTGCAACGCCTGCGCCGCATTCGTCGCTATCTCGGTTGGAACATCGACTTACGCATCGACGCCAACGACGCCTGGCCCGCGCCCGAAGTGGCGCGACGCATCCAGGCGCTGGAGCCGTTCCGACTTACCTCGGTGGAGCAGCCAGTCGCCCATGCCGAGGTGGCATCCTTGGCCGAAGTGCGCCGGCGGATACATACGCCGATTATGCTCGACGAATCGCTGTGCGGCCTCTTCGACGCCGAGCGCGCCGTCGAGCAAGGCAGCTGCGACCTGTTCAACCTGCGTCTTTCCAAGTGCGGAGGCTTCATTCCGTCATTGCGTCTTGCTCGCTTCGCCCGAGAGCATCATTTGGGCTATCAGCTGGGCTGCCAGGTCGGGGAGACGGCGCTATTGTCGGCGGCCGGCCGGCATTTCGCGGCGAGCGTCGGCCAGCTGCGTTACGTCGAAGGTTCCTACGACCGCCACCTCGTCCGCGAGGCGTTGGGCATGAGCGACCTCACCTTCGGCTGGCGCGGCAAGGCGCCGGCGCTCGCGGGGCCGGGCCTGGGCGTGACGCTTGACCCAGTGGCGCTGACGCGCGTCACCCTCCGCAAGGAGCCGCTCCTTGGCTGACCCCGCCCCTTCCGTGGAAACCTTCGCCGCCGGGGACGGCTACTCCTTGCGCTATCGCCGCTTCGCGCCGCCCGCCGAGGTTCGCGGCCGTGTCGTCTGCATTCACGGCATCCAGAGCCACGGCGGTTGGTACGAATCCTCGTGCGCGTGCCTGGCGCGCGCGGGCTACGAAGTCTGCTTCCTCGACCGGCGCGGCTCTGGCCTCAACGACAAGGACCGCGGCGACGCTCCCAGCTTTCGACGGCTGCTCGACGACCTCGCGGAATTCCTGCGCTCGCTGCCGCGCGATCGGCCGCTATTTCTGCACGCCGTCTCCTGGGGCGGCAAACTGGCGACGGCCTTGCAGCGGCGCCATCCGGGATTGGTCGATGGCTTGATCCTGGCCTGTCCTGGCTTCTACCCGCAAACGTGGCCACCTTTCCTAAAGCGGATGCGCATTTTCTTCACGCGCTTCGTGCGGCCGCGCAAGACTTTCTCCATCCCGCTCAACGATCCCGAGTTGTTTACCGCCACGCCGCGCTGGCTCGAATTCCTGCGCAACGATACCCTCGGGCTGCATCGCGCCACCGCTCGCCTGCTGCTGGAAAGCGCCCGTCTCGACGCCTACCTGCGCATGGTGCCGCGCCACGTCCGCCTGCCGGTATTGCTTTTGTTGGCCGAGAAGGACCGTATCATCCTGAACAAGCCGACGCGGCATTACGCCGAGCGCTTCGCCACGGCCGATCTGGAAGTGATTGAGTACGCGGGGGCGCATCATACGCTGGAGTTCGAGCCGGAGCCGGAAAAGGTTGTCGAGGATGTGCTGCGCTGGCTCGGCGAGAAATGCGGAAGTTAACGTAACTCTATGCCCTGCTTATTTTCCCTCGAATCCGACGCCGCGAAGTGGATGGGCGGCGACAGCCTCCTCGGCCAACACATGCGGCGGATGATTCGGTGCCGAGGTACGCGATCGCATCGGCCGCTTGAGCCGAGAGAATCCATTCTGGTATTGTCCGCCGCACTTAGCGGAGATTGAAATCAAGGCAGAGTCGGGGATGTCGGGTTTAAATCGGTTTAAATCGCTGCCAAAATCGAATTCGGGGAGGTATGAATCGTGTCCCGTACGATATCGGGCGTCGTGATCGATGGCGTGGTCGTTCCCGCCTCGGCGCTGCCGGAGGGGGCGCGCGTGGAAATCCACCTACAGCCCGATGCCTGGAAGTTTCGCACGCTCGCAGGCCAGGCGAGTCGCGGAAAATGCCACGCGAGCAACGGCAAGCGGTTCTAGCCGCCGCCGCGGCACTCGCGGAACAGGACTACGGCGACGACAAGAAACTCATCGGTTTTGTCGCCTTCAGCGAGGAAGCGATTGATGACGACGAATCCGGCGTTATCCTGTGATTCAAAATGAAGCCCATTCGCTTATCCGCCCATGCGCTGGGTTACGTCAACAAGCGCGGCTTTACATGGGCGGAAGTCGAGGACGCGATACGCACCTGTCGATGGACGCCCGCGCCCATGACTCGGTTGGAATGTTGAAAAGAGTTTCCGTTCGGCGGGATCTACGCAATCGAGCGCGTTCGTCCCATCTTCGTGGAAATGGCCACCGAACTCGTCGTGGTCACGGTCTACGCCTATTTCTTCTGACTGATGCATCCGCATGAAAATTACCTACGACCCCGAAGTAGACGCCCTCAGCATCGTATTCCGCGAAACGACCGTTATGACAAAACATCTCGACGACGGAATCGCCGCCGACTATGACGCCGACGGCCATCTGGCGGGCATCGAGATTCTCGACGCCCTGGAAAGGCTCGGTGGCTCGGAGGTCTTCCGGCAAGTTATCCTGGACGGCGTCGGCTTGACGGCGCCAACGGCGGCACCTTGAAGTATACCCTTTCCGCCATCCGCGAACCCTGTCCGCCATATGGGAACCCTCTCCGCGACACCCCCTTGGCGGCGAGGCCAGGGGTGCCACTCGTCGCCCCTCATTTTTCCTCCGCCTTTAATCCTTGCCCTAACCCGGGCCGGGCGATACGAACAATGCAGTGCCCGATTTTCACTGCCCTCCGAGGTTCCCACCCATGCCACGCCTGTCGCTTCCCGCCGCTGGCCTTCTCCTCCTTGCCTGCGTCACCCCCGCGCCGACCGACGATAAACCCGCCGCGGCCGTGCCGACCTTTCGCGTTCAGGAACTCGACGCCAAGTTCGATGTCGGCTATGCCGTCCTGCTCGTGGACGTCAACGGCGACGGCAAGAAGGATATCGTCGTCGTCGATAGCAAGCGCGTCGTCTGGTTCGAGAATCCCAGCTGGAAGATGCGGACCATCATTCAGGGGATGACCAAGCCGGACAACGTTTGCGTCGCCGCCCACGATATCGACGGCGATGGCCAACTCGATCTCGTCATCGGCGCCGACTGGGCGCCGTTCAACACCAAGACCGGCGGCACCCTGCAATGGCTCAAGCGCGGCAAGAATATCGATGACCCGTGGACGCTGCACCCCATTGCCGAGGAGCCGACGGTGCATCGCATTCGCATGGCCGACGTGCTGGGAGAAGGCAAGCCGCAACTCGTGAGCGCGCCGCTCATGGGCCGCGAATCGACCAAGGAAGCCAACTGGACCGATGGCCGGCCGGTGCGCGTGACCGCCTATCGCATCCCCAAGGATCCGGCCAAGGACAAGTGGGAACCCGTCGTCATCGACGAAAGCCTGCACGTGGTCCATAACTTGGCCCCGGTGCCCAGCGCCGACGGCAAGGGCACCGACGTGCTGACCGCCAGCTATGAGGGCGTCAATCTGCTGACGCGCGACGGCGACAAGTGGCAACGCAAGCATCTGGGAACCGGCAACCAGGCCAATCCAAAGGGCAACCGTGGCGCCAGCGAGATCAAGCAGGGCAAGCTCAAGAGCGGCAAGAAATTCATCGCCACCATCGAGCCGTGGCACGGCAATCAGGTCGTCGTCTACACCGAACCGGCCGACGCGGCTCAAAAGATGTGGGATCGCCACGTCATCGACGAGCAGCTGAAATGGGGCCACGGCGTCTGGTGCGCCGATCTCGACGGCGACGGCGGCGACGAACTGATCATCGGCGTGCGCGACGATCTCGGCATGAAGCCGGGCGAGCGCCGCGGCGTCCGCGTCTACCGGGCTTTGGACGATAAGGGCGCCAAGTGGGAACGGCACATCATCGACGATGGCGGCGTCGCGGTGGAAGACTTGGCGGCCGCCGACCTCGACGGCGACGGCAAGATCGACATCGTCGCGGTGGGACGGCAGACGCATAACATTCGGATTTATTGGAACGAGGGAAAGAAGTGAACGGTGGACGGTGGTTGGTGGAGGGAAAGAAGTGAACGGTGGACGGTGGTTGGTGGACGGTGAAGAAAGAAGCGATGCGCGGCGGTTAGGCCCCCCGCCCTTCCCGTGCGTCGAGGTGTTGTATGGCGGAGTGGCTCGGACAGTTTAGCGGAAACACGCACGCGACCAAAGTCGCGGATGGGGAAGCTTCGCTACGACACGCCATCGTAGTTTTTCGCGAGTCCGGTTTGGAAAAGGACCGGCAGCGCAAAGCCAAGTCACTTCGGAATCTCGCCGAGCGGTTGCTGTCGGCTCGTTTAAGATTCATTCGAGCGAGGATCGCTGCGTTGGAGCCTGCAGCCGAATGCACGGAGGAGCAGTACCGCGTTATAGCATCGCTGAAAGAGCAAGTAGCCCGGACGGAAGAAGAAGGCGTAGGAGGGATACTCGTGGAGTTCGGAATACAGGATACACTCGTTTGAGGTCGAACATGGTTCGCTTAGCAACTCTGCCAGCGGAACTATTATTGTGAGTCTGCCGCGTACTTGAAGGAAAGTAGGTAGCGGAGAGCCGTCATGGGGCCGGGCCAGGCATTAGCGTTCGTGATGCTGGGAATGGTGAACCTTTACCTCGGCTTATGGTTCGCCGGCTATGCAGCGCACTGGTTCTTGCTCGCGCTGGACGAGACGGCAACCGGCACCAATGTCGTGCGTCTCACCTGGCCCGACGACGGCTACCGCGATCGGCTGTGGAAAGCCGCGCATTTGAGCTTTCGCGTCGGCATCTGGCTGCTCCCCGTACTCTTGCTGCTGCGCTATTGGGAAATGCCGGTGCCGCCCGAACAGCGGCCATTTGTCGGCCTGTTGCTCGTGGGCGTCGTGCTGTGGCTGATGCTGCCGATCAGTCTAATATCCTCGATGACGGCGGACGGCCAGTGGGAATTCTTCCGCCTGAATATCCTGCTCCGCTTGGTTCGGCAAGCGCCCGTGACGGCCGCGTTTTATGGCTACACGTTGCCTCTCTTGCTCGGGTCGGTGCTGGTCGCCTATCTCGCCCTGTTTGGCTATCGGCAAATGATGGACTCCGCCCCCGGCTACTCGGAAATGATCGAGATTTGGTCGTGGGCCTTCGTGGTCCCCTTCACCGGCGCGATGGCTGCGGCCGTGCTGCTCATCTACGCCCGGTTGGTTGGCCGGTTGGCCTGGATGCTCGATCTCGACGACGAGGAGGAAGAGGCCGAAACCGTCGCTCCGACCCAACCGCAAGGCCGGCCTCGTGTCGTCGCCATGCCGGCCGCGCCGCCGACGGATACCTACGCCTTGGTGGAAGAGGCGGCTCCTGTTCCGGCCGTCGTCGTCCCCGCGCCATCGCCGCCGACCGCCGTCCCGAGCGCGGAACCGCCGGTGCGCCGCCGTCTGTGGGTGAGCGGCATTTATCGCTTTCCGTGGTATCGCGGAAGTTTGCGGGCGTGGATTTTCCTGTCGCTGTTCGGCATATTGCTCGGCCTCATGCTGCGCTTACAGATGATGGTCGCTAGCTGAAGCAAGGCCGGAGGTAGTGTCGGTACCGCAAAAGCGCCGAACCTCCGGCTGGCCCGCGCGTCAACTCCTGAGTGCCGCATCTCCTCCGTGTCTCGAATCTCGGGAACGACGGTTGCTCGGCGGCCATTTTCGGGAGGGCGCCGTGGGCAACATTTTCCCGCGTATTTACAAATCGAAGCAAAAGCCGAAAACGTTATGCTGGCCCGTGCAGTATTCGCACGTCGAAGCCTGTCTGCAGGGCCGGTGCGAGCAGGAAGTGAGGCTATCCGTTCACTTTTCGGAGAGAGAAGGCCGAGCGTGGATCGGACGGCGCTCCTTTCTACCGGAAAGGTATAGGTTGCTCATGCTGGAGTACGATCCGAACCATGCCGGCTATTGGGGCGACGACGATTATCGACACGTCGTTCAAGCCACCGTGAATACTATTACCGTGAAAGCCTGGAAAGCCTCGGGGCTGACGAAAGCCCAACTCCGCGATGTGTTGGTTCAGCAGGTACGCCGACTAACGCCAAAACGGTTGCCCTGCGAGCGCTGGACGTTCCACTTGGAACTGATTCCCGGAAGTGTTACGGATAACTTCCACTCAATGGGTGGACGTGACCGACCCGGCCAGCGAGGCCGCGGGAGTGCACTGGTGGACGGAGCTAACCGAGCGCGGCGGCGAGGGCATGGTCGTCAAGCCGTTGGATTTCATCCTGCGCGGCCGGCGCGGTTTGGCCCAACCCGCCGTGAAGTGCCGGGGGCGAGAATACCTGCGCATCATCTACGGCCCAGATTATACTGCCGATGAGAACCTTTCGCGGCTTCGCGGTCGCGGCCTGAGGCATAAACGTTCATCGGCTCTCGGCGAATTCGCCCTCGGGATCGAAGGTTTGGAGCGGTTCGTGCGCCGGGAGCCATTGCGCCGGGTTCACGAATGCGTCTTCGCCGTCCTCGCCCTGGAAAGCGAGCCAGTCGATCCGAGGTTGTGAGAGGGCGGAACGCGCCAAAACCGGCTTGCTCACGGTCCAGGCCGAACTTACAATCGAGTGATGTGCCGAAAGAACTTCATCATGTTGCTGGAGATTTTCTCCCGGCGCCAACCCTTTCGGCCTTATCTGCTGGAGTTGAACAGCGGCGGCGGTATTGAAGTGGGCCACCCGGAAGCTGTGGCTTTTTACCGCGAATTGGTCGTCCACCTGAGTGGTCGCGGCGCACGGTAGATCTTTCCTTACCGAAGCGTCGTTCGATTCGTGGAAATAGTCGATGAGCTTTAAGCCACATTTCCTCGTTAGAGGGTGTTTACAAAACGCCAAGTGCGCTTTTGATTTCCTTGCTTGCGCGGCGGTCTGCCAAGATTTCTCACAGCCCGCCGCGCACGCTAGGGAATCGCAGGGCGAATGGACCGTGCGGAAACAT
>JBBSES010000142.1:0-9396 GCA_038239465.1 Gemmatales bacterium | reverse complement strand
GAAGTGGACAAGCGGACCAAGACACTCGACAAGATCGTCGTCAATCGGGAAGGTGAGATCGCCGCCGATGCCGAATTAATTGGCCTGTTAAGCCGGCGCGTCCCGGTGCTGGCGTTCGTGAACAATCACTTCGCGGGGCACGCGCCCGCCACGATTCAACAGCTGCAAGCCGCCCTTGGAGACGGCAATGAAGGATGAAACATGAAACATGTTTCCAGTGTGCGAAGGACAGCGGGAGCATTGAAGCGTAGCGCCCTGCCGGCGTCCCGCCGGTGTCGCCCAGTCACTGACGGAACCGCGCGGCAGGGCAGGCTCAAGATAGGAACGACTCCGCCGCCGGCAAGCGTTTCTCGTTGAGTGGCTTCAGGCGGGGGGTGAGGAGGACGTCGTTCGGGAACTTCCACGATCAAGCCCCCCTCTCTGTTGCGGAAGTTTCCCGGCCTCTCAATCGCCTTGGAGTATGCCCAGAGGGGGCGTTGCCCACCGCTTCCATACCTACCTGCTCGACCTGACTATGCGCCCCTCGGTGCCAGAGACGGCGCCCACGTTCGACCAACTACCACTAAGCGCTTAGTCGCACGCCGGTCCTCTACCGGGTGAACTGTGGTTTTGCAAATGGGGTCACCTGCGGGTATGCCGGCAAAAAGGGGGCACCGGCCGTCGGCCTCTCACACTCCCACCAACGAGTCGGCCGGCCCGGGAATCGAAATCCGCGGGGGAAAGGAAGATGGGGAGGCTGACAGCAGGGGCTTGGCTGGATGCCGAACGGCGGTCGGCTTGGAGGGGCGCGGCGTCCATTCGCTGCAGGCTATCGCGCCGCGGCAGCCTAGAAGTGGTTGCGCAACGACTGCTGGCAATTTGGCTCATCCTACTGACCTGTGAACCTTATTCCCCGCTGGCTACTCTCTCCCTATACCCGAAAGAGGAAGGCTTTGGTGCTCTCGAAACTTTCATCGAAGCGCGGCTTGTCCTTGATGGTGAGCGTGACCACCCTTCCCTCACGCCCAAAAAGGGTGCGATGGGAGCTCCAGTTCGGCTGGCCCGTAGCCCACGGCCGGACACCTTTGGCCCCAGGGATTGACCTCATGTCGCCTGACTCACCTCGGCGCCCTGCGCTTTTCGTCGTTTCGTTTCTCGCGCTGCCTGACTTGCCAACCTGGGATTCACATCTTTATGGAGTTCGATTAAACTGATTACGCCAAGTTTGCCGATGAGGACACCATGTTTCGCCGCGCGCTGTGTTTACTCCTGGTTGCCCATACCGCCCTCTTTCAGGGGACGGGCCTCGCGCATTGCCATGCGGAGGCAGACGGAGCGGCAACGCCTCATATTCATGCCGGCGATTTCTTGTCCTGGCTAAGCCTCGGTTCGGCCGAGGCGGATTGCCCCAACGATCGCGATTCGGGACATGAACACTGCCATCACCATCATGGCCACCACCATCACCACCACCACGGCGAGTGTGACGAGGTGAAGGAAGGAACGCGGCCCGCGCCTCACGACCCACACGGCCAGGGCGACGCTGTCCCCGTACCACAAGCGTTGGTTGATGGGACCACGTCTGTCCGGCCGCTGTCTTGGTCGGCGACCGCTTGCGACCTGTCCATACACGCTTACTGCCTCGTCTTCGTGCCCATCGCTCTGATGTCGGCACGAACGGCGCCGACGCCCTTCTTGCGCGCCCTTTACGATTGTCCGCTCTTCCTGCGCAAGCTTAGCCTTCTCATTTAGCCTCCTTTCCCACAAACAGGCCGGTCCTTCTCGCGCTTGCGGCGAGCTTGATGTGTCATGGGTCTGACGCCCACGGCCGTCGCCTTCGCCTGCGTCCTAAACTTTGGACTGAGCCTGGAACTCGCGGCTACCGTCTCGTTTTCGCAAAGAATGCGGAGACGTAGCGCGCCGCGAGCTGATTCCCACGTCCACTCGACAACGAGCATCCGAACCAGGGCGAAGACAGGAAGCCTGGATTTCCGCCCATTCGCCGTGACTCTTTTGTCACGATTCCTCGGTAAGACATGGAGCCATCCGATGTCTCACGATTCCCCATACGTCCGTTTGGTCAATGGCGTGTCCGTTTTTGTCCTGCTTATGGCGGCCGTTGGTCAGGCGGGCGCGCAAGAGGTGCCGACACTACCGGCCCCCGCTATCGTCCCGTCGCCACCCGTACCGCCTGAAGCGTTAAGGTTGACGGACCTGATTCAGTTGACGCTGGAACGAAATCCGCGGTTGGCGGAGGCGGCGTTCACGATCGACGCCGCCCGCGGACGCGCCGTGCAGGCGGGGCTGTATCCCAACCCCACGGTGAGCGTGAACCTCGACGAGTTGGGCGACCGCACGGGACCTGGCGGCGTCAACACGCTTCCCCTGGTCAGCCAGGAAATCGTTACCGCTCATAAGTTGGGGTTGAACCGCGACGCCGCCACGCGCGAGGTCGATCAGGCAGCCCTCGCTCTCGTCGCGGAACGCTACGGTCGATTCACCGCGGTACGGCAAAGTTACTTCGAGGTGCTGACGCTGCTGCGCCGAGCCGAGATCCTCGACGACCTGCTCAAAATAGCCGAGCAATCGGTGGCCGCCACGGAAAAACTTCTGGAGGCCAAGCAGGTGGCGCGTCTCGATCTTCTGCAACTCGAAGTCGAACGCGAACGGTTTCGCGCCGATTAGGAGGCGACCCAGCGCGAACTGGCTCCCGCGATGCAACGGCTGGCGGCGAACGTCGGTGTGCCCAGCCTGCCTTGTCTGCCGATCCTCGGCTCGCTGGAGATTCCGGCCCCCTGCTATGAATTGGAACCGGCGCGGCGGGCCATGCTCGACATTCACCCCGACGTAAAGTCGGCCCGCGTCGGTGTCGAACGCGCGCGTCTCGTCCTCCAACGCGCCCAGGTCGAACCGATTCCGAACGTGACCGTCGGCGCGGGTTACGTCCGTCAGAACCAGAACAAGTCGGATGACTGGGTCATCGGCGTCAGCGTGCCGGTGCCGTTGTGGAATCGCAATCAAGGCAACATTCAGGCGGCCCAGGCACAAGTGGCGAAAGCCGGCCAGCGGGTGGGGCGCGTCGAAAACGAGCTTACCGAACGTCTGGCGACGGCATTCGGCATGTATGCCTCCGCGCGTCAGCGGGCCGATCGTTACCGCGTGGACCTCTTGCCGCGGGCGCGGGAGGCCTTTCAGTTGTCGCGCGCCGCGTACCAGGGAGGCCAGTTCGAGTACCTGCGGGTCATCCAGGCGCAGCGGGCCGTGGGCGAGGCCGACTTGGAATACAACCGGGCGCTCGGAGAACTCTGGCGGGCGGCCAGCGAAATCGCCGGCCTGCTGCTGGAAGATGAATGGCCAGTTCCCGGATCCGCCGTGCCCTGCGCGCTCAAACCCTAATTCATAGCCAAAGGTGCTTCCATGTTTGCGCGTCGTACCCTGTTGATCCTGGCCGGCATCATTCTCGTCGGTGGGCTGGCCGCCACGGCTTTTTTCACCCGCGACCGCTGGCTGCCTCTCGGGGCGCCCGACAAGGGAGCCGCGGCACATGGCGACGAGCCGCCGGCCGCGGCGGAAGAGCGCCGCGTCCTCGAACTCAGCGACCAGGCGCGCGCTAATCTGCAACTGGTCGTCCGGCCCGTGGTCGTGCAGTCGTACTGGCGGACGATCCAGGTGCCGGCGGTCATCGTCGATCGACCGGGACATTCCGACCGCGGCATCACCGCCCCCGCCGTCGGGGTGGTCGCCAAGGTCCACGCCTATCCGGGGGATACCGTCAAGGCGGGCGACCGCCTGTTTACCTTGCGCCTCATCAGCGAGTATTTGCAGAACACGCAGTCGGAACTCTTCAAGGCGACCCGCGAGGCGCAGCTAACGCGCGAACAGCGAGATCGTTTGGCAGGCCTCGCCAAGAGCGGCGCCGTCCCCGAAGCCAAGCTCATCGAACTGGACAACCAGCTGCGGCGGCTGAGTGCTTCCGTGATGGCCTATCGTCAGGATTTGCTGACGCGCGGCCTGTCGCCCGTCCAGGTGGACGGAGTCGCGGACGGCAAGTTCGTCTCGGAGATCGATGTCGTCGCCCCGCCGCCCGCGTCCACCGACCGGCAGCTGGTCAACACGGGGCCCCCGCCCCCGGCCCTGCCCAGCGCGACGGTCCTCGCGCCGGTTTACGAGGTCCAGGAACTGAAGATTGATCTGGGGCAACAGGTGCAAGCGGGGCAACTGCTTTGCCTGCTGGCGAACCATCAATCGCTGTATATCGAGGGACACGGCTTCAAGCGCGAGGCGCCGATGCTCGAGCAGGCCGCGCAACGGGGCTGGCCGGTGCGCGTGGAATTCGCCGACGACGAGGACAAGCACTGGCCGCCGCTGGAGCAGACGTTTCGCATTCGTCATCTGGCGAACTCCGTCGATCCCGCCAGCCGTACTTTCGCCTTCTACCTGCCGTTGTCCAACCAGGCACGGTCTTACGAAAAGGAAGGCCATACCTTCCTGGTGTGGCGCTTCCGGCCGGGCCAGCGCGTGCGGCTGCACGTCCCGGTCGAGGAGCTGAAGAACGCCCTCGTCCTGCCGGCAGGCGCGGTCGCCCGCGAAGGGCCGGAAGCTTACGTCTTTCGCCAGAACGGCGACCTGTTCGACCGTCGGCCGGTCCATGTCTTATACGAAGATCGGCTGAACGTCGTGCTGGCGGCGGATGGCGGCGTCGAGCCGGGGATGTACCTGGCGCAAAACGCGGCCGCTTCGCTCAATCGCGTCCTCAAGGCGCAAAACGCCAGCGGCGGCTTGCCGCCCGGCGCCCATTTCCATGCTGACGGTTCCCTGCACGTCCCGGGGCAATAATTAAGGAGAGACCGCCGTGCTCGACGCCGTCATTCGCTTCGCCCTTCGCTATCGCATGTTGGTGGTCATGGTCAGCCTGGCCCTGCTGCTCTACGGCAGCTACCTGGCGACCACGCTGCCTATCGACGTGTTTCCCGACCTGGACCGGCCGCGCGTGGTCATCCTGACCGAATGCCGCGGCCTGGCCCCGGAAGAAGTCGAAGCGCTGGTCACGCAGCCGATCGAGATCGCGCTGCTCGGGGCCAACGGCGTGCAAGACGTGCGCAGCCAGTCGGCCCCCGAGTTGAGCGTCATTTACGTCGAATTCAACTGGACCACGGACATCCGGGCCGCGCGGCAAACGGTGCAAGAAAGGCTCTCGACGCTGGAAGGCACGCTTCCCTCGGTGGCCCGGCCGCAGATGGCGCCGACCGCCTCGATCATGGGGCAAATCGTCGTCGCCGGTATGTATCGACAGGAAGGGCCGCGAGGGGGCGAACTGGCCCCGGTAGGCAAGACGGGCCTTATGGCGGAGCGAATACCCGCCGACGACAAGCCCGCGCAAGTGCTGCTCTGGCAAGTCAAGGAGCGGCATCGTCCCGAGACGTGGCTGCCAGTCGCAACGAAAAGCCTCGAATGGTTGACGCCGCTGCCCGATGCACTCGGCAGTCAGCGGGTCGCCGTCACCGTCGAGGGCCGGCGGCACGAGGTCGTCTTCCCCTCGGCGGCCGACCGGCAAATGGACCTACGGACCACGGCCGATTGGGTCGTGCGCCCGCGCCTCCGTAAGACAGCGGGCGTGGCCGAGGTGTTCATCCTCGGAGGCGACCGCAAGCAATATCAAGTGTTGCTCGACCCCGCCGCCCTGTTGGAATACGGCGTCACATTGCGGGAGGTCGAGCAGGCCTTGAAGGACAACAACCTGAACGCCAGCGGCGGCTTCGCCACGCAGGGCGAGACCGAGCGGCCCATCCGCATCCTGGGCCGGCTCGGTCCCGATCCGCGGCACGTCCTTGAAGAACTGCGTAAGGTGCCGATCAAGACGACGCCGCAACGGACGATTCTGATGGGCGAAGTGGCCCGCGTCGTCGAAGGGCCGCAGGTCAAGCGCGGCGATGGCAGCGTCAACGGCCGGCCCGGCGTCGTCCTGACCATCGTTAAGCAGCCGCACGTCGATACCCGAGATCTGACCGATCGCATCACGGCGGCGCTGCGCGAGTCCGAGGCGGCGCTGCCGGCCGATGTCGTCGTCAATCCCGAGTTGTTCCAGATGAAGAACTTCATCGACCGCGGCATCTTCAACGTCGGCGAGGCGCTGGCGATCGGAGCCGTGCTGGTGCTCATCGTGCTGTTCCTCTTCTTGCTCAACTTTCGCACCACGTTCATCACCCTGACGGCCATCCCGCTGTCGCTGGTCATCACCACGCTAGTCTTTCGACTCGTCGGTTGGCTGACGGGCACGCAACTATCGATCAACGTCATGACGCTGGGCGGCATCGCCGTGGCGATGGGCGAGTTGGTGGACGACGCCATCGTGGACGTCGAGAATATTTTCCGCCGGCTCAAGGAGAACAACGCCCGGCCGCAACCGTGGCCGGCGCTGCGGGTCGTCTACGAGGCAAGCCGCGAGATTCGCGGCGCCATCGTCTTCGGCACGGCGGTGGTGATCCTGGTATTCCTGCCGCTGTTCGCCCTGTCAGGTGTCGAGGGCCGGTTGTTCGCCCCGCTCGGCGTCGCCTATATCGTCTCCATCCTGGCCTCGCTGCTGGTATCGCTCACGGTCACGCCGGTGCTGTCTTACTACTTGCTGCCGCAGTCGCGGGCGACGCACCACGCGGGCGATGGTCTGCTCTTGCGCTGGCTCAAGTGGGCGGCGAGTTACCTGATCCGCCTCAGCATGGCCCGGCCGCTGGCGTTGCTGCTGCTCACCTGGACGCTCGTCGGTTTTAGTGTCTGGCAACTCATGCAGCTCGGCGCCGACTTTCTGCCCAAGTTCGACGAGGGGAGCATTCAAGTCAACGTCTCCTTGCCGGCCAGCTCGTCACTGGCGGCGTCCAATCAGGCCGCGTCGATCATCGACGCCCATTTCCGCAAGATGCAGAAATCGACGGACAACCCGCGCGGCGAAATCCTGCACTTCGTCCGCCGCACCGGCCGGGCGGAACTGGACGAACATGCCGAGCCGGTGAGCAAGGGCGAGTACATCCTGAGCATCAATCCCAAATCCGGGCGCGGCCGCGAGGACATCCTGAAGCAAATCCTGGCCGACCTGCGCGCGGAGGTGCCCGGCGTGGACATCGAGGCCGAGCAGCCGCTGTCGCATCTGATTAGCCATATGCTCTCGGGGGTCAACGCGCAAATCGCCATCAAGGTGTTCGGCGACGACCTCGACAAATTGAAGCAGTCGGCCGAGCGCATCAAGACGGTCATCCAGACGATTCCCGGCGTGACGCCGCCCATCGTGGAGCCGATCCAGATGACCGACGAGTTGCAGATTCGGCTGCGGCCGGACGACCTGGCCTTCCACGGCGTCAGCCGGGCCTACGTCGCCGAGGTTTTGCAGACCGCCCTGCAAGGCGAGCCGGTTTCTCAGGTGTTGGACGGCCAGCGCCGCTTCGATCTGGTGGTCCGCCTGGAGGAAGCGTATCGAACCGACTACGCCCAACTCGGGCAGTTGCGTATCGACCTGCCGGGCAACCGCGGCCAGGTCCAGCTGCGGGAACTGGCCGATGTCGGCGACGGCTCCGGCGCCAACGCGGTCAACCGCGAGAACGCCCGACGGCGCATCGTCATCCGCTGCAACACGCAAGACCGCGACCTGGCCAGCGTGGTGAGCGCCATTCAGCGGCGCGTCGGCGCCGCGGTGGAGTTGCCCGCCGGCTACTTCGTGGAATACGGCGGCCAGTTCGAGAGCCAGCGCCGCGCGACGACGCTCATCGCCGTCCTCGCGGGCGTGTCCATCGTCGGCATGTTCGTCGTGCTGATGGTGCTCTATCCGTCGGTGCGGATCGTGCTGCAAATCCTCAACGCCTTGCCGACGGCCTTCATCGGCGGCGTGTTGGCGCTGGTGCTGACCGGCCAATCGTTGACCGTGGCGAGTCTCGTCGGCTTCATTTCGCTGGGCGGCATCGCGGTGCGCAACGGCATCCTGCTGGTGACGCACTACTTCCACTTGATGAAGGAAGAGGGGGAGAGTTTCACGCCGGAGATGGTTCTGCGCGGCAGCCTGGAGCGGTTGGCCCCGGTGCTGATGACGGCGTTGACGGCCGGCATCGGCCTGGTGCCGCTGGTCCTCGGCGGGCAAGAGCCGGGGCGGGAAATTCTCTACCCGGTGGCAACCGTCATCTTGGGCGGCCTGATTACTTCGACGTTCTGTGAGTTCCTGATCCATCCCGGCATCTTCTGGCGGTTCAGCGGCAAGGACGCCGAGCGACTGGCGCGGACAGGGGCGGAGGACGAAGAGTTGCTGGCCGACCGGCCGGCGTGAGCGGACGAAGGGGCAACGACGTTTCTTAACCTATTTTGGGAGGACGAAGTCATGAAGAGTCTCATCACGTTGTCGGGGAGCGTGGCCCTTATCGCCGCCCTGGCGTTGACCGCGGGCTGCGCGAAGCCGACGGCAACCTCTCCGAAGGGAGACGCCAAGGCGAACAAGGCCGACAAGGGCGAACACGGCGACCACGGGGCCGGGCCGCACGGCGGCGCCATCGGCGACTGGGGCGGCGGCAAGTATCACATCGAGTTCACGGTCAGCCATCCGAAGAAGGAAGCCCGCGTCTACATCCTCGGCAAAGACGAGAAGACGCCGACGCCGATCGTCGCCAAGGACGGCCAGCTGGCCCTCAAGATCAAGGGGGTGAAGACCAAGGAAGCGTTCGACGTGGTACTCAAGGCGGAGCCGCAAACGGGCGACCCCGCCGGCAAGGCCTCGTGCTTCGTCGGCACGCACGAGCAGCTCGGCGTGGAGCAGGAGTTTGAGGGGACCGTCAGCGGGGAGGCGAACGGTACGCCCTACACGGGCGACTTCAAGGAAGAGCCGGCGAAACCGGATGCGTCTTCTCCCAAGAAGTAAACGGCGAATAGCGGGGGCGGGGGCATCGCGCGGTGCCGCCCGCCCTATTCCGTGCCAAGAATTCACAGGGAAGCCATGGCGATGCGCACGACTTCGACGAGCAGCCTTGCCCCCGGCGTCGTCCTCGCGTTGACCTCGGCGGCGCTTTTCGGGGCGAGTACGCCGCTTTCCAAATTGCTTGTCGGCCACCTCGATCCGGTGCTGCTCGCTGGATTACTCTATTTCGGTTCTGGCGTCGGACTGGCATTGTGGTGGGGCGCTCGCCGATTTCTCCAACCAAACCAGCGCGCGGAAGCCGGCCTGCGCCGGGCAGACCTACCCTGGCTCGCCGGCGCCACCTTGGCGGGCGGCATCGTCGGGCCGCTCCTGCTCATGGTGGGACTGTCGGCGACTCCGGCTTCATCCGCGTCGTTGCTGCTCAATCTGGAAAGCGTCCTGACCGCGTTGCTAGCCTGGTTCGTCTTCAAGGAGAATGTCGATCGGCGGGTGGCGCTCGGCATGGCCGCTATTTCGGCGGGGAGCGTACTGCT